>JBARWC010000059.1:0-6562 GCA_049646585.1 Burkholderiaceae bacterium
CAACTGCTCGGCGCTTGCCGGCAGTGCACCTTTAGGGATGCCTCGGGGTTCCTTCTTTTGCTCTCGTCCCATGGTCTGTCTCCTTCAAGACAATCATAGGCCCGAACACAAAATTACAGACACTCTCGCAAAGCCCGGCCCCCGCCACCTCGACGGCGTCAACAGAGCACAAACCCCGCCCCCCGCCACCTCGACGGCGTCAACAGAACACAAACCCCGCCCCCCAAGGCGGCCGCCCCAGTTTCACTTATTCAGCGCTATCGTCTATACTAACGCGTAAGTTTTGATTATCTTTACCGCAAGCGACTTGGCGGGCTTACGCCCCAGGTCGCTTTTTGTTTGGTCTTTCAAGGTTCTTTTCAGGGCTGCATAATGTCCAAGTGGTTGTTGCCGGAGAGCCTGGCAGATATTCTGCCGGCTGAAGCCCGCCGCATCGAGGAATTGCGGCGCGATTTGCTGGATCTGTATCGCGCGTATGGTTTCGAGCTGGTGGCTCCGCCCCTGGTCGAGTATCTGGATTCCCTGCTGTCGGGCACGGGCGGCGACCTGAACTTGCGCACCTGCAAGCTGGTCGACCAAATATCGGGCCGCACCCTGGGCGTGCGCGCCGACATGACCCCGCAAGTATCGCGCATCGACGCGCACCTGCTCAACCGCGAAGGCGTCACGCGCTTGTGCTATTGCGGTACCGTCCTGCACGCCAGGCCGGCCGGCCTGCTGTCCGACCGCGAACTGCTGCAGATCGGCGCCGAAATCTTCGGCCATGCCGGCTTCGAAGCCGACATCCAAATCATTGAACTGGCCCTGGAAAGCGTCAAGCGGGCAGGGCTGTTGCAGGCCCGCCTCGACCTGAACCACCCGGGTGTGCTGCGGGCCATCATCGACGCCGACCCCGCGCTTGCCGATCAGGCGGAGGCCATCTTCGACCTGCTCAGCACCAAAGACATTCCCGGCCTGACCGAACTGGGCGCGCGCCTGCCCGAGGTCCGGCCGGAAAGCATACAGGCTTTGCTGAAGCTGGCCTCGCTGTACGGCGGCACCGAAGTCATCGCCAAGGCCCGCCAGCAACTGCCGGCCTTGCCGGATCTGCTGGCCGCGCTGGACGAGCTCGAAGCACTGGTCCGGGCCTTGCCCGAGCACGATTTCAGCGTCGACCTGGCCGATATGGGCAGCGGCTACGGCTATCATTCGGGCGTCGTGTTTTCCATTTACGCCCAGGGCTGGCATGATGCGCTGGTTCGTGGCGGCCGTTACGACGGCGTGGGCCGGGCCTTTGGCCGTGCGCGGCCGGCCACCGGCTTCAGCCTGGACTTGCGCAAGCTGTCCTCCGGTCTGCCGCCGGCGCCGCGGGCCACCGCCATACGTGCTCCCTGGGGCACCGATGCCGCGCTGGTCGACGCCTTGCGCCAACTGCGCAAGGATGGCGAAATCGTGGTGCAGATGCTGCCCGGGCAGTCGCAGCAACTGGATGAATTTACCGTTGATCGAGAACTGGTTCTGGATGGCGGGGCATGGAAGGTAAGAGCGATACGTTAGTCCGGCTGGCCGGTCTGTCATACCGCATAAGTTAAACCTACTTTGGCCTTTGCATATTTCGGGCCGAATTTTTTTGATACGTGACATGAGCAAGAATATTGTTGTGATCGGCACCCAGTGGGGTGACGAAGGCAAGGGAAAGATCGTCGACTGGCTGGCTGAATCGGCCCAGGGCGTGGTTCGTTTCCAAGGCGGCCATAACGCCGGACATACGCTGTGGATCAATGGCAAGAAGACCATACTGCGCCTGATCCCTTCGGGCATCATGCATCCCCACGTTACCTGCTACATCGGCAACGGCGTGGTGCTGTCGCCCGATGCCTTGCTCAAGGAAATCGGCGAGCTTGAAGAAGCCGGCCTGGACGTGCGCTCGCGCTTGCAGATTTCTCCCGCTTGCCCGCTCATCCTGCCATACCACATCGCCATCGACCAGGCTCGCGAAGCGCGCAAGGGCGAGGGCAAGATAGGCACCACGGGCCGTGGCATAGGCCCGGCCTACGAAGACAAGGTGGGGCGCCGCGCCCTGCGCGTACAAGACCTGTACGACCCCGAGATCTTCAACGAAAAGCTGGCCGAGACCCTGGACTTCCACAACTTCGTGCTGACCAACTACCTGGGCGGAAAAGCCGTGTCGGCCGACGAGGTGCGCGACCAGGCCATGGCCCTGGCGCCCGCCATCCAGCCCATGGTGGCCGACGTGTCCAACAATCTGCACATCGCCAAGAAGGCGGGCCACAGGCTGTTGTTTGAAGGCGCTCAAGGTGCGTTGCTGGACATCGACCACGGCACCTATCCCTTCGTGACCAGCAGCAACTGTATCGCCGGCGCTGCATCGGCCGGCGCGGGCGTCGGCCCGCAGACCCTGGATTATGTTTTGGGCATTGCCAAGGCCTACACCACGCGTGTCGGCTCGGGCCCGTTCCCCACCGAACTTCTGGACGACACCGGCGCGCGCCTGGCCACCGTCGGCAAGGAATTCGGTTCGGTCACGGGGCGTCCGCGCCGCTGCGGCTGGTTCGATGGCGCCGCCATGAAGCGTTCAGTCATGATCAACGGCATTTCTGGCCTATGCATCACCAAGCTCGACGTCCTGGACGGCGTGGAACAACTCAAGATCGGCGTGGGCTATCGCTACAAGGGCGAGTTTCTGGACGTTCTTCCCTATGGCGCACACGCCGCCGCGGAAGCCGAGCCCGTGCTTGAAGAAATGGCCGGCTGGTCGGAGTCCACCGTGGGCATCACCGAATACGACAAGCTGCCGGTCAATGCGCGCCGCTACCTGGAGCGTATTTCCGAAGTGTGCGATGTCGCCATCGACATGGTCTCCACCGGCCCCGACCGCATGGAAACCATTGTGCTCAGGCACCCCTTCAACGGCTAAACCGCCGTCGTCGCGGGCAGGCCGCCAAGGGCCGCAGCCTTTCCGGGCTGCGGCTTTTTTACAGCGGTACCGCTTTGCACAGGGTACGAATCGGGTGTTTCGCCTGGCAAACGCTTTTCTCAGCCCGGATAGGGGTTTATCATTACGCTCCTTGCAAATGAAAAACCGAACTAAGGAATCCGCCGTCTTATGAGCCTGCCTCCGAGCACCGATCGCGACCTTTGGGTCAGCTGGGATCAATACCATGCCCTCATCGAGAAGCTGGCCTTGAACGTCCACGAGTCCGGATGGCAGTTCGACAAGATCGTGTGCCTGGCGCGCGGCGGGGTGCGGGTGGGCGATGTGATGTCCCGCATCTACGACATGCCGCTGGGCATCCTGGCCACCAGCAGCTATCGCGAGGCCGCGGGTACGCAGCAGGGCCAACTGGATATTGCCCAGTTCATCACCATTACGCGCGGCACACTGGACGGCAAGGTGTTGCTGGTGGACGACATGGTCGATACCGGCATGACCTTCAATCGGGTGCGTGAGCACCTGCAGTCGCAGTTTCCCGCGATTACCGAATTGCGGACCGCCGTGCTGTGGTGGAAGGGGCATTCCCAGGCTTCGCCCGACTATTTTGTCGAAAAGCTGCCGACCAACCCCTGGATACACCAGCCCTTCGAGGACTACGACAGCTTGCGCCCGCATCAACTGGAAGCCTGGGTACGCAAGGGCGTGCGCAGCTAAGGCCGCAGCGGGCGGCGTATTGCCGGCCCTTGATAGCGCAAAACGAGCTATAAATGCCCGTTTCGTGATAGAATCCCAGGTTGTCGTTTACCCAATAACTAATTTTTAACCTTCAAGGCTTAAGATTACATGCCTATCGTTCGTCTGAAAGAAAACGAGCCCTTCGAAGCCGCACTGCGCCGCTTCAAGCGCACCATCGAAAAAATCGGCCTCTTGACCGAGCTGCGCTCGCGCGAATTTTACGAAAAGCCCACGGCGGAACGTAAGCGCAAGCATGCAGCGGCCGTCAAGCGCCACTACAAACGCATTCGCAGCCAACAACTGCCTCCGCGTCTGTATTGATTGATACCTGAATCATTTGTTCAGGAACTTCTCGCCCGAGTTGATGTAGTCGACGTCGTCGGGCGATACGTACAGTTGCGCAAGGGCGGGGCCAACCTGCTTGGCCTGTGCCCCTTCCACAACGAAAAAAGCCCCTCATTCACGGTAAGCCCCACCAAACAGTTCTATCACTGTTTCGGTTGCGGAGCGCATGGCAGCGCCATCTCTTTCCTGATCGAGCATACCGGGGCCAGCTTTCCCGAGGCAGTCCGCTCACTGGCGGCCAGCGCCGGCATGACCGTGCCCGAAGAACAGCGCAGCCCCAAGCAGCAGGCCGTCGACCGGCGCCGCAAGGAAGAGGTCTCGCGCCATCAGCAGGCCCTGGACGCGGCCCAGGCGCATTATCAGCGTGAACTCAAGCAGTCCCAGGCGGCCATACGCTACCTGAAGCAGCGCGGGCTTTCCGGCGAGGTCGCGGCGCGTTTCGGCCTGGGCTGGTCTGGCAACGACCGGCGCGGGCTGGCCGCCGTTTTTCCTCAATACGAAGACCCCGTCCTGGTCGAATCCGGCCTGGTCATCGAATCGGAAGATGGCCGGCGCTACGACCGCTTCCGGGAACGGGTCATGTTTCCGATACGCAATACGCGCGGAAGCATCATCGGTTTCGGCGGGCGCATCATAGGCAAGGGCGAGCCCAAATACCTGAACTCGCCCGAGACCAGCCTGTTTTCCAAAGGCCACGAATTGTACGGGCTATGGGAAGGGCGCGCCGGCATACGCAGCGAAGGCTATGTGCTGGTGGTCGAGGGCTATATGGACGTGGTGGGCCTGGCGCAGCACGGCCTGTCCAATGCCGTGGCGACGCTGGGCACCGCGACCACGCCTTTTCATATCCAGAAGCTGCTGCGCGCCAGCAGCAAGATCGTATTCAGTTTCGATGGTGACAAGGCCGGCAGGAAGGCCGCCTGGCGCGCCCTGAACACCTGCCTGCCGCTGGTGCGCGACGACGTTTCCATGCGCTTCCTCTTCCTGCCCGCCGAGCACGATCCCGATTCCTACATCAAGGAATACGGCGCCGAGGCATTCAAGGCCACCGTCGCCGAGGCCGTACCCTTGTCGCGCTTCATGCTGGACGAGCTGGCTTCGCGCCACGCCATGGATGAAGCCGAGGGGCGGGCCGCCTGCGTGCATGAAGCCAAGCCTTTGCTGGCCATGCTGCCTGAAAGCACCTTGCGGGTCCAGATCGAGCGGGAATTCGCCAAGCTGGTCCAGCTGACTCCCGAAGAGCTCGCCCAGATGATGCGCGACCTGCCGGCGCAGGCGCTTCATGCTCCGTCCGCGCCCGCCGCGACGGAGCATCGCGGCCATACCCCGTATTCGGGCGGAGAAGAGCCGCCGGGCTTCATGGATGTGCCGAGCTTCGATTCCGGTGCGGAGTACTTCCATCCCGGCGACGCCGAGGAAGGGGGCTACCCCTTGCCCGATTGGCCTGTTTCGGGCGGCCAGGATGCTGCCCGGAGCGGCGGTTTTCAGGCGAGCGGCGGGACGCGAGGCCCGGGCCGGGGCCAGCGCAAGGTGCGCACGGTAACGCCCATGGCCAAGCGTTTGCTGCGCTTGCTGCTGGCGCACCCCGAACTGGTCGCCACCCTGGGAGACCAGCAGCTTGAAATCCTGGAGCATGGCCCCCATCTTGTATTGGTACGCGATTTGATCACCCTGGCCAACCTTAGCGGAGCGCGTCACGCGGGAGCCTTGCTGCAGGCCGCCGACCCCGGGTCGGACCTTCAGGCTGTGCTCGATTCCCTTTCGCCTGAATTGCTTGCCCAGGAAGACTTGCCCGACCCGCAGGCCGAATGGAACGACGCCTTGCGGCGCATAGAGCTCGAAGCCATCAAGGCCGAGCAGTCCGCGCTGGTGGACGGCGGCATGAAAGACGAGTTTTCACGTAAAAGGTATCAGGAATTGACGCGACGCATTACGCTGCTGCATAGTGCTGCTTCGCGTTAAAGTACGGTAAAATAGAGAGTTTTCGCAAAGTGACGGCTTACTTGCCCCAAGCATGAAAAGCATCGGGCCGCATTTGAACGGATCGGCTAGCCCCTTTTGCCTTGCAACGATACTGCCACGATGGCCGCGTCAAGGATACTTTTTTTGGGCTGCACAGGTTCTACGGATGCCACCGACGCGGTTTGTCCAGGCTTTGCGATGAATAAGTAAGTTCTGCCCTGCAGCACTCGCTGGCTTTGGCCATCGGGTGTTTTTGCGCCTACGGAAGCGACTATGACCCAAGTGACTGGTAAAACCCCCCCGGTGTCCGAGAAGACAACAAAAGCGACCTCTATTGCGGCAACCGGCAAAAGCGCCGACAAGACCGCGGTAAAGGTCGGGGGAAGCGCCACCGAGAATGCGCCCGCGGCCAAGAAGGCGCCGGCCAAGAAAGCCGCCGCGCCCAAGACGGCCGCCAAGAAGGCGGCGCCCAAGAAGGAAGCCACCGCGACGGCCCCCGCCGCGGCGAAGAAGGCGGCTACGAAAGCCGCCGCCAAGACGCCGGAAGGCGCTGGCGCCAAGAAGGCCGCCAAGGCGCCTACGGGC
>JBARWC010000060.1:0-13077 GCA_049646585.1 Burkholderiaceae bacterium
CTTGTCCCGACTTTCCAGCGGAGGACGTGCGCGAACTCGCAAAAATAAGTCCCCCGGACTTATTTTGTGCTCAAACAGCGCGCACTCTTACGCCCCCGCTTCCAAGCCAGGCCTGCGGCTTGCTCAATGGTCGCCCGTCCCCGGCCCGCCCACCGCAGCGTGAGATCAGGGAATGATGAAGGTCTGCATATGCCTGGATTTATGTGCAGACAGTGTGCGCTCTTACGCTCTCGCCTCCGAGCCGGGCCTGCGCTTGCTCAAAGGTCCCTGGCCCCGGCCCGCCCATCGCAGAGTGAGATCAAGGAATGGTGAAGATCAGGGCATGCCTGGGCTGAATGTTCCAGGCCGCGCCGCCCGTAGGGCGCGGCCTGGAACAGCGCAAGAACTCTTCAAGCAGCCCGCGACACCGCAAAAAAATGCCAAGCAAACAAACCGTCCCAGCGTCGCCACGCGTTTCGCCGATGCAGCCGAGGGGGTGGAGGGGGTCGGGCTGCGGCGACTTTCAGGGCCGAGCGAGCTGTTCGCGAAGGGAGCACGAATGTGCGGACGAGCTAGGCGAAGCGATGTTCGGCGCGCAGGCGCCGAACCGGCCATGAGGAGCAAAGCCCGACCCCCTCCACCTCCTCGGCGTCTTCAAAAACTACCAACGCTTCGGAAGGGCCACAACGCTTCGGAAGGGCCACAACGCGTTGGAAGGGCATCAACACCTTGGAAGAGAATCACGTCCTGGAACACCGCCAAGGTCTTCAAAAGCTATCAACGTCGCCAATAACCATCAGCTTGCATCAAGCACCCTTATCAGCGTCAGCGAAACACACCGTCTCCGACATCTCAGAGCATGACCCCCGGGTCAAGATCCAAAAGCAGCCCACAATTGCCCATAAACCCCAAAAAATGCTATCATCACTGGTTTCTTGCTCGACCTACATCTATTTTTGATGTCGGCGGGCTGCCCCTTTTGCTTGATTACCCAAGCAAAAGACATCCACAAGGAGTTGTTTTATGCGTCACTACGAAGTAGTGTTTATTGTGCATCCCGATCAAAGCGAGCAAGTGCCCGCCATGATCGAACGCTATCAAGCTGTCGTTACCAGCAACGGCGGACAGGTTCATCGCCTGGAAGACTGGGGCCGTCGCCAACTGGCTTACCCCATCCAGAAGCTCGTCAAAGCCCATTACGTCTGCTTTAACATCGAGTGCGGCCAGGCCGTGCTGGATGAACTCGAGCATTCCTTCCGTTACAACGACGCCATCTTGCGCCACCTGGTCATCAAGACCAAGAAAGCCCAGACCGCCGCATCCATCATGATGAAGTCGGTCGAGCGCGAAGAGGCTCGTAAGGCCAGCGCCGAAGCGGCCGCTGCGAACCAGTCGGAATAAGGGCCTGTGCCCCGGGCAGCAGCGTGAATCAACTCGTCCTTACGGCAACGGCTCTCGAGCTGCAGCCCTTAAGGTATACCCCGGCAGGTTTGCCGGCGATCGAAATGATCTTGAGTCACGAATCGGAAGTCCAGGAAGCCGGCCATGCGCGCCGGATCGAAATGGTTCTTTCCGCTGTAGCCCTGGGAGACATCGCCTTGCTGCTGGCGGACACCCCTTTGGGTGCGCTTTTGTCGATACAGGGGTTTCTGGCCCCCGCGCGCAAAGGCTCAAACAAACTGGTGCTGCACATACAGCAGGCGAAACGGGTTTTTGCCGGCGGCGCGACAGCCGTTGTATAGCAGGAATTCATGGCATATATGTAGCGCAGGCGCATACCGCGCCAAGCGCATGGAATTTACAGCTTGGGTCCATCCCGGGCATTAAAGAGGCACATCATGGCTTACTTCAAGAAAGGCAAGGAAAAACGCAAATTCACGCAACAGAACCCGCTGTTCAAACGTCGCAAATTCTGCCGTTTCACAGCCGCCAACGTTGACGAGATCGATTACAAAGACCTGGACACCCTGCGTGACTTCATCCAGGAAAACGGCAAGATCATTCCTGCCCGTCTAACCGGCACCAAGGCACACTACCAGCGCCAGCTGGACACCGCCATCAAGCGCGCGCGCTTCCTGGCCCTGCTGCCTTACACCGACAACCACAACTAATCCGGGGCCTATCGTCATGCAAGTCATTCTGCTCGAAAAAGTCGTCAATCTGGGTAACCTCGGTGAAGTCGTCCGTGTGCGCGACGGCTATGCCCGCAATTACCTGATCCCCCAGAAGATCGCCCGCCGCGCCACCGAAACGGCCCTGAAGGAATTCGAAGCTCGCCGCGCCGAGCTCGAAAAAGTCCAGGCCGAGAAGCTGGCCGTCGCTCAAGCCGCCGGCGAGAAGCTGGCCGGCCAGACCGTCACCATCCTGCAAAAAGCCGGCGTTGACGGCCGCCTGTTCGGTTCGGTTACCACCATGGACATCGCCGATGCCGTGGCCAAGGCCGGTTACTCCCCCATCCAGAAAGCCCAAGTGCGCCTGCCCGATGGCGCCCTGAAGGCGGTTGGCGAGTACCCCGTGCAAGTGGCCCTGCACGCCGACGTGGTGGTCGACATCACCGTGGTCGTGCAAGGCGAAATGGCCTAAGCCATCTTGCCGCGCGTGGTACATTCCTTTTCGGGGAATGCGCCGCGTCATCGCTAATGAAAAAGCCGGCACGCGCCGGCTTTTTCATTTACGGAATTTTCACCCCGAGCGTTCGGAGCCCGATTTGGACAGCAAGAAAACAAGCAGCGACCCGCAACTGGATTATTTGCGCGTGCCTCCGCATTCGGTGGAAGCCGAGCAGTCCGTGCTGGGCGGCCTGTTGCTGGACAACGCCGCCTTCGACCGGGTTGCCGAGGTCCTGAACGAAGACGATTTCTATCGCTTCGATCACAAGCTCATCTGGCAGCACATTACCCGCCTGATCGGCCTGGCCCGCCCGGCCGACGTCGTCACGGTCAATGAGTCGCTGGCCAGCGCGGGCAAGGCCGAGGAAGTGGGCGGCCTGTCCTATTTGAACGCGCTGGCGCACAACACGCCTTCGGCCGCCAATATCCGCCGCTATGCCGAGATCGTGCGCGAGCGATCCATGCTGCGCAAGCTGGTGTCGGTGGCCGACGAGATATCCGCCGCGGCCTTCAACCCGCAAGGCAAGGAAGCCCGCCAGTTGCTGGATGAGGCCGAGTCGCGCGTATTCCAGATTGCCCAGGAGGGTGCGCGCGGGGCCACCGGCTTCCAGGACATACAGCCGCTGCTGGCCCAGGTGGTCGAGCGCATCGACGAGCTCTATCATCGCGAGGGCGATTCCGACATCACCGGCGTGCCCACGGGCTTCAACGACCTGGACCGCATGACTTCCGGCCTGCAAGCCGGAGACCTGATCATCGTGGCGGGCCGCCCCTCCATGGGCAAGACCTCTTTTTCCATGAACATCGGCGAGCACGTGGCCATCGAGCAGGGCTTGCCCGTGGCGGTGTTCTCCATGGAAATGGGCGCCGTGCAGTTGGCCATGCGCATGGTGGGCTCGGTGGGCATGCTGGACCAGCACCGCATGCGCACCGGCAAGCTGACGGCCGACGATTGGCCGCGCCTGACGCACGCCGTGCAGCAGGTGCAGGAAGCGCAAATCTATATCGACGAGACCCCCGCGCTGACTTCCATGGAAGTGCGGGCGCGGGCGCGGCGCCTGGCGCGCCAGTGCGGGCAACTGGGCCTGATCATCATCGACTACATGCAGTTGATGTCGGCCAATTCTTCCGGCGAGAACCGGGCCACTGAAATATCGGAAATCAGCCGTTCCTTGAAGGGGCTGGCCAAAGAGCTGAACTGCCCGCTGATCGCCTTGTCGCAGCTCAACCGCAGTCTGGAACAGCGCCCCAACAAGCGGCCCGTCATGAGCGACCTGCGCGAATCCGGGGCCATCGAGCAGGACGCCGACCTGATCCTCTTTATTTATCGCGATGAGGTCTACAACCCCGATTCGCCCGACAAGGGCACGGCCGAGATCATCGTGGGCAAGCAGCGTAACGGCCCCATAGGCAGCGTGCGCCTGACCTTCCAGGGCGCCAGCACGCGCTTCCTGAATTTCACTTCCGGCATGGGCTAGGGCCGGGCTCCGGCAGCCCGGGCGGCAAGGGAATCAGGCCGCGTCGGCCTGGGCCGGCGTCATGGCCAACGCCAGGTCGTAGGCGGCCCGCAGCGAGCTGGGGTCGGCGATGCCCTGGCCCACGATGTCGAAGGCCGTGCCGTGGTCCACGCTGGTGCGCACGAAGGGCAGGCCCACCGTCACGTTGACGCCGTGGTCCACGCCCAGGTATTTGACGGGTATCAGGCCCTGGTCGTGGTATTGCGCCACCACGATGTCGAATTCGCCCCGGCGCGCGCGCATGAATATGGTGTCGCCCGGCCAGGGGCCGCTGGCATCCATGCCTTCTTTCCTGGCCTGCTGGATGGCCGGCGCGATCACCTGGATTTCTTCTTGTCCGAAACGCCCGTCTTCGCCGGCATGGGGGTTGAGCCCGGCCACGGCGATGCGCGGCCGTTCTATGCCCGCCTGCCGGCAGGCGCGCTGGGCCAGGCGTATGGTTTCCAGCTCGGTCTCGAAGGTGATCAGCGGGCTGACCTCGGCCAGGGCCACGTGTATGGTTGCCAGGATGACGCGCAGCTCGTCGTTGGCCAGCATCATGGCGTAGTGGCGCGTGCCGGTCTGTTCGGCCAGTATTTCGGTATGCCCGGGGTAGTCGACGCCGCCCGCCTGCATGGCTTTTTTGTTCAGCGGCGCGGTGACGATGGCCCGCAGCGTTCCCGCCTTGGCATCGTCGATGGCGTGGCACAGGTACTCGTAGGCGCCGCGGCCCGCCAGTGGGCTCAACTGGCCGGGAGGCAGTTCGCTGGGCAGGGCTTGCCAGCGGTTCAGGACGGGCAGGGCGCCCGGCCGCCCGGTGGCTTGCTCGGGCGATGCGATCAATTCCACCGACAGCGTGTCCGACAGCCCCAGGCGCCGCAGGGTGATATCCAGGGTGCCCGCATCGCCATAGACCAGGGCGGGAGTCGGCAAGCCGGCGGCGAACAGCTTGACGATGATTTCCGGGCCTATGCCCGCCGCGTCGCCCATGGTGAAGCCGACAGGCAAGGATGACGTTGCGGGGGCGGTCATGGGGCGGCCTCTTACAGTGCCTCGCTGGCGTAGTCGGCCAGCCGGGAGCGTTCGCCGCGCTGCAAGGTGATGTGGCCGGCGTGGGGCCAACCCTTGAAGCGGTCCACCACGTAGGTCAGCCCCGAGCTGCCTTCGGTGAGGTAGGGCGTGTCGATCTGGGCGATGTTGCCCAGGCAGACGATCTTGGTGCCCGGGCCGGCGCGCGTGACCAGGGTCTTCATTTGCTTGGGCGTAAGGTTCTGGGCTTCGTCGATGATCAGGAATTTGTTCAGGAAGGTGCGCCCGCGCATGAAGTTCAGCGACTTCACCTTGATGCGCGAACGGATCAGTTCCATGGTGGAGTTCTTGGATCCGTCCTGGCCGCCGCCGGCGGCGATCTCGTTGTTGCCGGCGCCCAAGTGCAGGACTTCAAGGTTGTCTTCCAGTGCGCCCATCCAGGGCAGCATTTTTTCTTCCTCGGTGCCGGGCAGGAAGCCGATGTCGTCGCCCACGGGAACCGTCGCGCGGGTGATGATGATTTCGTTGTAGCGCTTGGTTTCCAGGGTTTGCGTCAGGGCACTGGCCAGCGCCAGCAGCGTCTTGCCGGTGCCCGCCTGGCCCAGCAGCGACACGAAATCGCAGTCGGGATTCATGAGCAGGTTGAGCGCGAAGTTTTGCTCGCGGTTCCTGGCCGTGATGCCCCAGACATTGTTCTTGCCATGGCTGTAGTCGCGCAGGGTGGCCAGTACGGCGCTGCGCCCGCTGACTTCCTTGACCTGTGCCTGCAGGGGCAGGTCGCCGTCGAAATAGACGAACTCGTTGACGATGAATTCCGAGCACAGCGGCCCCTTGACGCGGTAGTAGGTCGTGCCGCCCTGTTGCCAGGATTCGACGTCCTTGCCGTGCTTGGTCCAGAAATTCTCGGGCAGTGGCATGACTCCGTCGTACAGCAGGTCGGAGTCGTCGAGCACGTGGTCGTTCAGGTAGTCTTCGGCCGGCAAGCCCAGCGAGCGCGCCTTGAGCCGCATATTGATATCCTTGGATACCAGTATGACTTCGCGTTTGGGGTGGGCCAGTTGCAGCGCGTGCACCACATTCAGTATGGCGTTGTCGGCCTTGCCCAGGGGGAGCTCGATGGGCAGCTTGGAGTGCAGGGCGGAAGTCTGGAAGTGCAACTTGCCCAGGGCTTCCTGGTTGCCCAGCGCGTCCAGGTCCACGCCTTTTTCCAGCGCCTGCGCGCCGGCGACCAGGCCGTCCAGGGAACGGCTGACCTGGCGGGCGTTGCGGGCCACCTCGGACATGCCTTTTTTCTGGTGATCCAGCTCTTCGAGCACCATCATGGGCAGGAAGATGTCGTGTTCCTCGAACTTGAACAGCGAGTTCGAATCGTGCAGCAGCACGTTGGTGTCCAGCACGAACAGCTTGCGCTTGGAGACGGCCAGCCGGGTCTTGCGTGCCGTGCGCTGGGCGACGGTGGCCGGGGCCGGCACTTCGGGCGCCGGGGGAATCAGGACGGCGGAAGATTTCGCGGCGGGCGCCGGCTTGCGTTTGGCCGCGGGCTTGCCGGCGGCCGCCTCTGGAGCAGGTGCGGGCGTGGGCGTGATGGATGCCTTGCTGAGGACATCGGCGGAAACCATGGCGCCCATGCGGGTCGGCAACGGGGGTAGCGGCATAAGGTTTTTGCTCCTGGGCGATTCTGAAGTTTAGGCTAGCCGGAATGGCGGGCGCGGCTGCCTCAGGCGCCGCCGCGCAGCGCCTGCAGTACCTCGTCGACATGGCCCGGAACCCGCAGGCCGCGCCATTCGCGCAGCAGCGTGCCGTCGGCGCCGATCAAAAAGGTGCTGCGCTCGATTCCACGTACCTGTTTACCGTACATGTTTTTCATTTTGATGACCCCGAACAACTGGCACAGTGTTTCGTCGGCGTCGGAAATCAGGGGGAAGGGCAGGTTCTGCTTTTCGCTGAAATTGGCGTGCGATTTGAGCGAATCGCGCGAAACGCCTATGACCTGGCAGCCGGCGTCGACGAAGTCCTGGTAGGCGTCGCGAAAGTCCTGGGCCTCGGTCGTGCAGCCCGGCGTGCTGTCCTTGGGATAGAAATACAGCACAGCAGGGTTCCCGCGCAGGCCGTCCAGGCTGACCTGGCCCTGGGTGCTTGCGGCGGTGAACGGTGGAACGGGCTTGCCCGTGCTTATGGTTTGGCTCATGCGATCTCCTTATTGGGCAGCAGGGCGACGACCACGCGCCGCCCTTCGGACATCAGGATGTTGTAGGTGCGGGCCGCGGCTTCGGTGCTCATGGCTTCTATGCCCACGCCCAGCCGCAGCAGGGGCTGGGTTATGTGGGATGCCAGCAGGTGCTGCTTCAGGCCGGTGCCCACCAGCAGGACCTCCGGCGCACCGGCTGGCTTCTGCGTGCTTGCGCCCCCGTCCAGAAAGGCCATGGGGTCGGGTTTGCTTTCATCCAGCCCGGCCACCTGGCGCAGCGCGCCGGCGTCGATGTCGGCCATGCGCTCGACCATCCATTGGCGTATCTCGCCTTCGGGGCCGAAATAGACGGCATGCCCGTACGACACTTGGTTGATTTCGATGTAGTCCGGCCCGTAGGCGGTAACCGTGTTGAGCGCCGGATTGGATTCGCTTTGTAATTGCACAAGTAACTCCCTGGGTCAGGTCGATCATAGCGCAAAGCCAAGTTTCGGATCGGGCGGCATCCTGTTTTTTTTTGAATGGATTAAACTTGTAGACTGCCCATTTGCCGCCGGCGCCGGCTTGGGCTAGATTACTGTTTTTGCTGCACTGCACCCATCGATAGAACTCCCCCTTTCGTGACCCAAGGATAATCATGACGAATTTTCCGCGCATAGAGCGTTTACCGCCATACGTTTTCAACATCACCGGCGAATTGAAAATGGCGGCGCGGCGGCGGGGCGAAGACATCATCGACATGTCCATGGGCAACCCAGATGGGCCTACCCCCAAGCACATCGTCGACAAGCTGATCGAGGCGGCCAGCCGCCCCGATACGCACGGCTATTCCGTGTCCAAGGGCATACCGCGGCTGCGCCGGGCGATATCGGGCTGGTACGAACGACGCTACGGGGTGCGGATCGACCCGGATTCCGAGGCCATCGTCACCATAGGGTCCAAGGAAGGCCTGGCGCACTTGATGCTGGCGACCCTGGATCGTGGCGATACCGTGCTGGTGCCCAATCCCAGCTATCCCATCCATATCTATGGCGCCGTCATTGCCGGGGCGAACATCCGCTCCGTGCCCATGACGCCGGGCCTGGATTTCTTCGAGGAAATCGAGCGCGCGGTCAGGGAAAGCATACCCAAGCCCAAGATGATGATATTGGGCTTTCCCAGCAATCCCACGGCCCAATGCGTGGACATGGACTTCTTCGAGCGCATCATCGCCCTGGCCAGGGAGCACGGCATCCTGGTGGTGCACGACCTGGCCTATGCCGACATCACCTTCGACGGCTATGTGGCCCCGTCCATCATGCAGGTGGAAGGCGCGCGCGACGTCGCGGTCGAGTTCTTCACCATGAGCAAAAGCTACAACATGGCCGGCTGGCGGGTGGGCTTCATGGTGGGCAACCAGGAACTGGTCAATGCCCTGGCCCGCATAAAAAGCTATCACGACTATGGCACTTTCACTCCCATACAGGTGGCGTCCATCGCGGCGCTGGAAGGCCCGCAGGAGTGCGTCGCCCAGGTCGTCGAGCAGTACCGCAATCGGCGCGACGTGCTGGCCAAGGGCCTGCACGAAGCGGGCTGGATGGTCGACATTCCCAAGGCGTCCATGTACATCTGGGCCAAGATCCCCGAGGCCTACCGGCACCTGGGCTCGCTGGAATTCTCCAAGCGGCTGCTGGCCGACGCCAAGGTGGCGGTGTCGCCGGGCATAGGCTTCGGCGACTACGGCGACGACTACGTGCGCTTCGCCCTGATCGAAAACGAGCAGCGCACCCGCCAGGCGGTGCGCGGCATCAAGGAAATGTTCCGCAAGGACGGGGTAGGACCCGTCAACGCAAAAAAAGAGACTCTCGAGAAATGAGCCCCATAAAAGTCGGTTTACTGGGTCTGGGTGTGGTCGGTGGCGGCACCTGGAATGTATTGACGCGCAACGCGCAGGAGATCGCGCGGCGGGCCGGCCGGCGCATCGAGATCGTGGCCGTGGCGGTGCGCAATGTGGAGAAGGCGCGGCGCCTGGTCGGCGACCAGGTGCTGGTGACGAGCGACGGCCTGGAAGTCGTCCGCCATCCCGACATCGACATCGTGGTCGAGCTCATAGGCGGCGACACCCTGGCGCGCGAGTGGATCATGGAAGCCATCGCCCAGGGCAAGCACGTGGTGACCGCCAACAAGGCCTTGCTGGCCAAGCACGGCAATGAAATCTTTGCCGCGGCCCACGAAAAAGGCGTCATGGTGGCCTTCGAGGCGGCGGTGGCGGGCGGCATTCCCATCATCAAGGCCATACGCGAAGGCCTGACCGCCAACCGCATACAGTGGCTGGCGGGCATCATCAACGGCACGACCAATTTCATCCTGTCGGAGATGCGCTCGCGCGGCCTGCCTTTCGGCGACGTGCTGGCCGAGGCCCAACGCCTGGGCTATGCCGAAGCCGACCCCACCTTCGACATCGAAGGGGTCGATGCCGCGCACAAGCTGACGCTGCTGGCCTCCCTGGCCTTCGGCATACCCGTGCAGTTCGACAAGGCTCATATCGAGGGCATTTCCTCGCTGGCCCAGGAAGACATAGCCCATGCGGAACGCCTGGGCTATCGCATCAAGCTGCTGGGCATCACCCGGCGGCGGGCCGACGGCATCGAGCTGCGCGTGCATCCCACCCTGGTGCCCATGGAGTGCTTGCTGGCCAACGTCGAAGGCGCGATGAATGCGGTGCTGGTCAGCGGCGACATGGTCGGGCCCACGCTGTACTACGGCCAGGGCGCCGGCGAACTGCCCACGGCATCGGCCGTGGTGGCCGACCTGGTGGACGTCACTCGTCTGCAGGCGGCCGATCCCGAGCACCGCGTGCCGCACCTGGCCTTCCAGCCCGATGCCATGGACGACACCCCCGTGCTGCCCATTTCCGAGATCCATTCTTCGTACTACCTGCGCATGCGCGTGCAGGACCGTCCGGGCGTACTGGCCGACATCTCGCGCATCCTTTCCGAAGTCGGGATATCCATCGGCTCCATGTTCCAGCAGCCCAGCGGCGATGCGGAAGCCGACATCATCTTCCTGACCCACGAGGCGCGTGAAGGCTCGATCGACGCCGCATTGCTGCGCATACGCACGCTCGCCTTCGTGCATTCCGACGTCACGCGCCTGCGTGTAGAGAGCCTGATATGAAATACCGTTCCACGCGCGGCGGCATGGCGCCGCAATCCTTTTCCGACATCCTGCTGGAGGGGCTGGCGCCGGACGGCGGCCTGACCCTGCCGGAACGCTTTCCCGAGATATCCGCCGCAACGCTGGAGTCGTGGCGCGCCCTGGGCTACGCCGACCTGGCCACCGAGATTCTCGGCCTGTTCATCGATGACATTCCCAAGGCCGACCTGTCGCGCCTGACGCATGCGGCCTACACGTCGTCCGCTTTCGGCAGCGAGGCCATCGTGCCGGTCAAGCCGCTGGACGGGGGCATCAGCCTGCTGGGCTTGTCGGAAGGGCCCACGCTGGCCTTCAAGGACATGGCCATGCAGTTTCTCGGCCAGGTGTTCGAATACGTGCTGGACAAGCGCCAGGCCAGCTTGAATATCCTGGGAGCGACCTCGGGCGACACCGGCTCGGCGGCCGAGTACGCGCTGCGCGGCAAGCGCGGCGTGTCGGTCTTCATGCTGTCGCCGCATGGCCGCATGAGCGACTTCCAGCGCGCCCAGATGTATTCGCTGCAAGACGCCAACATACACAATATCGCGCTCAAGGGCGTGTTCGACGAATGCCAGGACATCGTCAAGGCGCTGGCCGGCGACCTGGCGTTCAAGTCCGAATACCGGCTGGGCGCGGTCAACTCCATCAACTGGGCGCGTATCGCGGCCCAGGTCGTCTACTACTTCTGGGGATGGCTGCGCAGCACCTCCAAGCCGGGGCAGCAGGTTTCCTTCGCCGTGCCCTCGGGCAATTTCGGCAACATCCTGGCCGGCCACATCGCCCGCCAGATGGGCTTGCCCGTGCGTCGGCTGGTGCTGGCCACCAACGAGAACAATGTGCTGGAAGAGTTCTTCCGCAGCGGCGTCTACCGCCCTCGGGCGGCGGCGCAGACGCATGCCACGTCCAGCCCATCCATGGACATATCCCGGGCGTCAAACTTCGAGCGTTTCGTTTTCGATTTGCTGGACCAGGATGCCGACCGGGTGCGCGCCTGCTGGGACGAGCTGGCCGCCACCGGGCAGTTCGACCTCGGTTCGCTCAAGCCCTTGTTCGAGTCGCGCTATGGTTTCGTGGCGGGCGTCAGCACCCATGCCGACAGGCTGGCCACCATCAAGTCGCTGTACGAGCGCACGGGGGTATTGATCGACCCGCATACGGCCGACGGCGTCAAGGTGGCCATGAGCCACGTCGAGGAAGGCATACCCATGCTGGTGCTTGAAACGGCCTTGCCGGCCAAGTTCAGCGAAACCATACAGGAAGCCATCGGCAAGCCGGCGCCCGTGCCGGCGCACTTGCAAGGCCTGGCCGATTTGCCGCAGCGCGTCCATGTCATGGATTGCAAGGCCGCTTTGGTCCGCGACTATATCAAGCAGCACGCTCCAGCTTAGCGGCAAGCGGCCGCGGCCGCTCCGCTTCGGCAATGTTCGGTTGCAATGGCCTGAATTCGTTTTGCTACACTGGATCAGACCTTCTAAGGAGCCTGATATGCCTAATGAAAATCATGCGGAAACAGAAGTGGTCGAGATTCATCCGGATGGCCGTCGCGCCGTAGTATGCATCAGAGCGAACGGCAGATCCTACTACCAGGCCTTCGGCCAGGACGGGTTCGGCGTGGGGGTCTATGATCTTCGCGACGAAGCCTTGGCGGCCGCTCAGTGGGCCTGGGATTTCCTGCAGGAAGAGCCCACCCTGCGGCGCCTTGCGCTGATGCAGCTCATCGTCGACAAGCTCAAGCTCCAGTTTCCGCTGGAGTCCTCCGAGATCGTCCTCGGACCCAAGGAGTAGCCTCCGGAACATGCTGACATTCGGCCACTTTCTTGCCGTTGCCATCGGCGCCGCTTTGGGCGCCATAGGCCGCTGGCTGTTGGGCTTGTGGCTGAATCATGCCGGTGCCGCCTTGCCTTGGGGCACCCTGGCGGTCAATCTGGCGGGCGGCTATCTGATTGGCGCCGTGCTGGGTGTGGTGTCGCTCTACCCCGAAGTGCCGGTCTGGCTGCGGCTCTTGCTGGTCACCGGCTTCCTGGGCGGGTTGACCACGTTTTCCACCTTTTCCGCCGAAACCTTCGGCATGCTGGAGCGCGGCGCCTATCTGCATGCCTTGGCCTACAGCGGCCTGAGCCTGTTGGGCAGCCTGGCCTTGACGGCGCTGGGTTTTGCCACGGTGCACGGCTTGCTGCGATCCGGCCTGTAGCCTGGCCTTGCTTTTGCCGTGGCAAACCGCCACCTTTGCAGTTTGTGGATGCGTCGGATCCTGATCAAGCCCCGTCGCGGCCATCCTGCGACGCCCGGTGCAGCAGGTCGGCCGTCTTGCGTCCGCTGCGCACGGCGCCTTCCAGCACGGCGGGGTAGCCCGTATCGGTCCAGTCCCCGGCCGTCCACACGCGCCGCCATGGCGTCTTGTTGCGTGGCCGGGCAAGGCCGGGCACGGCGGCAAAAGTTGCGCGTTTTTCCACGATAAGGCTGTGGCCCGTCACGGCGGGCATGGGGCCGAACCGTTGGGTCTGCTCCTGTATCTGTTGGATGGCCGCTTCCACCACACGTTCGCGCGGCTGCGCCGCCAGGGCGCCGGCGTCGCTGACCACGATGTGCAACAGCGTGGCGT
>JBARWC010000061.1:0-3327 GCA_049646585.1 Burkholderiaceae bacterium
CCCCTTGCTGATGCGGGCTTGCCGCTGCGCTTGCGCATAGTCCGGCTGAGCCCCAAGGACATGGATGCGCTGGCCGCCGAAATGGCCTTGCTGGGCGAGGTCCTGCATCAGGAAAAGACGGCGGATACGCTTTCCATATGGTTGAACACCACCGCCAGCTCGGGCGACCTTGAAGCGGTGTGCGGCTTCATCGTCAACGATGATCAGGTCAATATTGCCCGCGAAGCCGCGCCTTCGGCTGCCGCCGTGGCGGTTGCCCGGCCGGCCGAACTGCAAGCCGAACCGTCAGCCGCAGCGACCGTTCCGGCAGTTGCACTTGCGCCGGTTCCAGCCGTCCAGGCCCCTGCGGCGGCCCCCGAACCCGCCGCGCCGGCGCCGCGCCCACCCAAGCCCGAAAAGTCGTCCGCTTCGAATTCTTCCAGCAGCACCATACGCGTCGGCGTTGAAAAGGTCGACCAGATCATCAATCTGGTCGGCGAGCTGGTCATTACCCAAGCCATGCTGGTGCAGACCGCATCCACCCTGGACCCGGTCCTGCACGATCGCCTGCTCAACGGCATCGAGCAACTGGAACGCAATGCGCGCGACCTGCAGGAAGCCGTCATGTCCATACGCATGATGCCCATGGACTACGTATTCAGCCGTTTCCCGCGCGTGGTGCGCGAAAGCGCCGCCAAACTGGGCAAGCAGATCAAGCTGACCACCTACGGCCAGGCCACCGAACTGGACAAGAGCCTGATCGAGCGCATCATCGACCCCTTGACGCACCTGGTGCGCAACAGCATAGACCACGGCATCGAGTCGCCCGAAGTGCGGGTGGCGGCGGGCAAAAGCCCTGAAGGCAATATGATTCTGTCCGCCCAGCATCACGGCGGGCAGATCGTCATCGAAGTCTCCGACGACGGCGCCGGCCTGAGCCGCGAGCGCATCCTGAAGAAAGCCATGTCGCAGGGCATGGCGGTTACCGAGAACACACCCGACGAAGAGCTCTGGCAGCTTATTTTCGCGCCGGGCTTTTCCACGGCCGAGAAAGTCACCGATATTTCCGGTCGGGGCGTGGGCATGGACGTGGTCCGGCGCAACATCCAGGGCATGGGCGGGCACATACAGCTATCGTCCCGGCCTGGCCAGGGGACGACCACGCGCATCGTGCTGCCCCTGACCCTGGCCATCCTGGACGGCATGTCGGTCAAGGTGGGCGAGGAAACCTTCATCCTGCCGCTCAGCCACGTCACCGAGTCCATGCAGCCTTCGGCGGACCAAATACGCAGCATTTCCGAGTCCGAGCACGTCCTGCACGTGCGCGGCGAATACCTGCCCATGGTGGCGCTGCACAATGTCTTTGCTGTCGAAGGGGCGGAAACCGACGTCACGCGGGCGATCGCGGTTGTCCTGCAAGCCGAGGACGTGCGCTTCGCCCTGCTGGTCGACCACCTGATAGGCCAGCACCAGGTCGTGGTGAAGAACCTGGAATCCAATTATCGAAAAATACCGGGCGTGTCCGCCGCCACCATCCTGGGTGACGGCAGCGTGGCGCTGATTGTCGATGTATTCGCGCTGATGCGCGTAACCCGCGACAAAACGGCGGCATGACGCGACGGATAACGCCTCTTTAAAGTTTCGGAGAAAGCAATGTTCAATAAATTCGAATCGAACGCCCAGCAGGTCGACTCCACGGGCCAGGAGTTCCTGGTGTTCACGCTGGCCGCGCAAGAGTACGGAATCGACATCCTGAAGGTCCAGGAAATTCGCGGCTACGACAGCCAGAGCGTCACCCGCATCGCCAACGTGCCGTCCTTCGTCAAGGGCGTGACCAATCTGCGGGGCATCATCGTTCCCATCGTCGACATGCGCATCAAGTTCAACCTCGAACGCGTCGAATACAACCATCAGACCGTGGTCGTCATCCTGAACCTGCAAACGCGCGTCGTGGGCGTGGTGGTGGACGGCGTGTCCGACGTCCTGATGCTGCAGCAGTCGCAGATCAGCGCGGCGCCTCAGTTCGGCACGGCTTTCTCCACCGAATACCTTACCGGCATCGGCACCTTGGGCGAACGCATGCTGATCCTGGTCGACATCGAAAAGCTGATGACCAGCGAGGAAATGGCCTTGGTCGAGAACGCCGTTGCTTGATTGCGGGATGCCTCCGGGCGGCGGCTGCCCGGGGCGCTTGAATCCTATTTGAAGGTATGTGCGGAATGCGCAAGATTTCTCTGTTTTCCGATATCAAGATACGCAGCAGCCTTATCCTGGTGCTGGTTTTTTTCCTGCTCATGCTTGTTGCGGGCGCCGCCCTGGGGATACTGTCCCTGCGCGACAGCAACCAGACCCTGAACAACATCGTCCGGACTCAACGGCTGGGCGCCAATCTGGGCACGGCCATCGACGGCTACAAGAACGTGCAGACCGGTTTGGGGCGCGCCGTCGCCAGCTTTGTCGTCGATAGCGGCCAGCAAAACTATGCCGCCGCCAACGAATGGAATACCGGGGGTGCCGCCGGCGCTGCCGCGCTTAACGACGAGGTGCGCGGCTACATCGACGCCTCGCGCAAGGAGTACGACCGGTCCATGCAGCACTTCAAGGTTTTTCAAGATCTGGCGCAAGGCGTGCCCGATCCGGAAAATCACTATAAGCGCGTGATCGACGGCTATACCGCCTTGATGAAGAGCGGTGTAATGCCTTTATTCGGCATGATGTCCGCGGGCGATATCCGCCAATACGACAGCTTTCTGGACAAAACCACCTTGTCCCTGGAGCATGCCTTTTACGACTCGCTGGACGGCCTGCGAGCCTTCCAGCAGCGCGTCATCGACCGCAGCTACCAAGCCGAGGCCGAGCACTACGAGCTCGTGATCATGCTGGTGGCCGGCGCCATGTTGCTGTGCGTGCTCATCGCTTTCCTGACCTATGTTTTCCTGGGCCGCGTGGTCCTGCACCCCTTGCATCTGGCCGGCATGCACTTTGACCGCATTGCGGGCGGCGACCTGACGCAGCGGGTCGAGCTGCGTTCGCACAACGAGATCGGCGTGTTGTACGAGGCCTTGCGTCGCATGCAGGAAAGCCTGACGCGCACGGTGAGCACGGTGCGTCAGGGGGTGGAAGAGATCACGCTGGGTTCGCGCGAGATCTTCATGGGCAATACGGACTTGAGCAGCCGCACGGAGCAGCAGGCGGCGTCCCTGCAAGAGACGGCGGCCAGCATGGAACAACTGGCCAGCACGGTGCGCCAGAACACGGACAACGCGACGCAGGCCGACACGCTGGCCAAGAGCGCCTCGGAAGTGGCTGCGCGCGGAGGCCAGGCGGTCTCGGCGGTGGTGGACACGA
>JBARWC010000062.1:0-3179 GCA_049646585.1 Burkholderiaceae bacterium
CGTGACGATGGCCCTGGCGCCGTTACGACCCGCCGCGCCGGCGCATACCGCCGGCCTTTGCCAAGCATGACGCGGGCCTACGTCGGGCTGGGTGCCAATCTGGGCGAGGCGCTGGCCAGCTTGAAGCAGGCCGCAAGCGAGCTGGCTCAAGTGCCGGGCGTCAGCGCTCTGACGCTATCGCCCTTCTACCGCAGCGCACCCGTCGATTCGAGCGGCCCTGATTACGTGAATGCGGTAGCGGCACTGGAAACCACCCTGGATGCGGACGCGCTGCTGGCCGCGATGCAAAAAATCGAACTGGACCACGGACGCCTGCGTCCCTACCGCAATGCGCCGCGCACGCTGGACCTGGACCTGCTGCTATACGGCGAACAGGAAATCAGCCGGCCCGAACTGACCGTGCCGCATCCACGCATGCATCAACGAGCTTTTGTGCTAAGGCCTCTTGCCGACCTGGCACCCACGCTGCGCTTGCGGCAAGGCAGCCTGGCCGAGCTGCTGGCGGCATGCTCGGACCAAAGGCTGGAAGCGCTTTAAAAGCAAGCCTTATCAGGCATCCAGCATCCGGCGCGCCCGCTCGATGACCGGCGCATCGACCATCTTGCCATCCAGCTGAAAGGCCAGCTTGCCGGTTTCCTGTGCCATCGCGACGACGCGGCGCGCCCAGTCCAGGTCGGCGGCGGACGGCGAAAAAACGGAATGAATGACGGCCACCTGTGCGGGATGTATGCACAGCATCCCGCCGAAACCCATGTCGCGCACCTGCCGCGCCACCACGGCCAGGCCGTCCTTGTCGGCGAAATTGGGGTAGACGCCGTCCCACGGCTGCGCCAGGCGATGCGTGGCGCTGTGCAAAAGGATGCGGCAGCGGATGTGGTCCAGCAGCAATTGCGCCCCCACCGTATCCGGCGTGGCGCCCAATTCCAGCATCAGGTCCAGGCTGCCGAAGGACAGGCGCTCGACGCCTTTTGCCGACGCCAGTTCGTCCAGCGCCAGGACTCCCGCCGCGCTTTCCACGATGGGCAGCACCGGCTTGCCGGCGGCATACGCCTTGCCGACCTGTTCCGCGGATTCCGCCTTGGGCAGCAGGATGCCGGCCAGGGCCGGCAGCTCGCGGCACAAGGCCATATCGTCGTCGAACCACGGCGTGGGCGCGGCGTTGACGCGCACAAAAAAAGAGGCTTGCGGATTGGCCTGCGCAAACTCGCGCACATGGCGGCGGGCAACAGCCTTGGCCTCGTGCTCGACCGCGTCTTCCAGGTCGATGATGACCGCATCGGCGCCGGCCGCCAGCGCCTTGGCAAATCGTTCGGGGCGGCTTGCGGGCACGAACAGCGCCGATCTCGTTTTACTGCTCATCAAATGATTCCTTGCTCGGCATATGCCGTGATCTGCTGCGCCGTATAGCCCAGCTCGGCCAGGATGGCCCGTGAATGTTCGCCCAGGGCCGGGATCGGGTCCATGCGGGCCTGGAAGGCGGAATTGGTCGCGGGGGGAATGAGCGCGGGCAGCGGGCCCGCCGAACTGCCCACCTCGCGCCAGCGCCCACGCTGCGCCAGTTGCGGGTGCGCCCAGACATCGCTCATGGTGTTCAGGCTGGCGTTGGCGATGCCGGCCTGTTCGAGCCGCTCGAGAACCTGGCTGCGCGACAGCGAGGCAAAGGCGGCGACGATCAGCGCCCGCAAGGCCTCTTTATTGGCCGCGCGCAAGGTGTTGGAACAGAAGCGGGCGTCGTCGGCCAGCTCCGGCTGGCACAGGACGGTCTTGCAAAATGCCGCCCATTCGCGTTCGTTCTGCAGGCCCAGCATGACCTCGCTGCCGTCCCCGGCGGGAAACGGGCCGTAGGGGAAAATGGTGGCATGCGAGGCGCCCGCCCTGGGTGGAGGCGGCGCGCCGTCGAAGGCGTAATACATGGGGAAACCCATCCACTCGACCATGCTTTCAAGCATGGACACGTCCAGGCGGCTGCCCAGGCCCGTGCGCTCACGCAGCAGCAGCGCCGACAGGATGCTGCTGTAGGCGTACATGCCGGCGGCGATGTCGGAAATCGAGCACCCAGCCTTGGCCGGGCTGTCCGGCCCGCCGGTCACCGACAGGAAGCCGCCCTCGCTTTGTATCAACAAATCGTAGGCCTTCTTGTCCTGGTAGGGACCGCCTTCGCCGTATCCGGAGATATCGCAGACAATCAGGCGCGGATGCCGCTCGTGCAAGGCCTCGAAAGACAGGCCCAGGCGCGCGGCGGCGCCGGGCGCCAGGTTCTGCACCAGGATGTCGGCCCGTTCGAGCAGGCTGCCCAGGATGCCGGCCGCATCGGGATGCTTCAGGTCCAGCGCCAGGCTTTCCTTGGAGCGGTTGGTCCACACGAAATGCGAGGCCAGCCCTTTGACGCGCTCGTCGTAGCCTCGCGCGAAATCTCCCACGCCCGGGCGTTCCACCTTGATCACCCGCGCCCCAAGGTCGGCCAGTTGCCGGGTGCAGAATGGCGCGGCGATGGCGTGTTCCAGGCTAACTACGGTAATGCCGTCCAACGGCCTGGGGCCTGCCGCTTGCCGCTTCAGGGCGGCGTCCTGTTCGGGTGTGCTCATGACTTGAACCTCAGTTCGGCCTGATGGGCCAGCGTGCCGCCCTGCTCCGCCCATAGATTCGCGCTGCCGTCATCCGCCAGCGCCCCCGCCACATTGAAAGGCTTGGGCGCGACCAAGGGGCACAAGCCGCGGTAGGACAGCGAAAGAACCTGCTTGTCCGGGTGCGCTCGGGTGAAGGCCCGGCACATCAGGGTGGCGATCATGGGGCCGTGCACCACCAGGCCCGGATAGCCTTCCGTGCGCGTCGCATAAGGCTCGTCGTAATGGATGCGGTGTCCGTTGAAGGTGACGGCCGAATAGCGGAACAGCATGACGGGATCGGGTGCCACGACCTCGGACCACTGCGCCTCGGGCGTGGCCACGCTGCCTTCGAGCTTGGGCGGGCTGGGCTCGCGATAGACGATGTCCTGCTCTTCCGAAATGCACAAGGTACCGCCCTGGATATAGTCATGCTTGACCGTCACGAACAACAGCTTGCCGGTGCGGCCCTGCTTTTCGGTGACGGCGGCTATCGTGGACTCGCGGCGACCCTTGACGCCTACCCGCAAGGCTTGCAGGAAGCGCAGGCGGCCACCGGCCCACATGCGGTTGCGG
>JBARWC010000063.1:0-5703 GCA_049646585.1 Burkholderiaceae bacterium
GCGCGGTCTTGCATCCCCGCCCTGACAGCCCGTGCGGCGCATGCGCAAACCGCCCGCCACGCCCCTCGGCCCCAACATGCCAGTGACACCGTTGATATGCCAGCAGAACCCTGGCAGTGTTTCTGAGACGGCAGGACTTGCATACGAAGAACGCCCTCTCAGTCATTCCCAATTTGAGGCACCGGGGGTGGGGTCGGGGGACGGCGGTTTGCGCGCACGCCGCGTGAAGCTTCGGAAACGGGAGGCAAGTGCGCGCTGTTCGAGCGCGACGTTTTCGGACAGCCGGGGGCTGTCCGATGCGCGAGTTCGCGCACGCCCGTTTCCGGAGTTTCACGCGGGGAATCCAGGCGCAGCCTGGATCGTGCGAGCCTAGCCGGCACCCGGCCCCACCCCCGGTGCCGGCCTATGAAAAACGGCAGAGAAATCAAGATAAAGCAGCCAGCCCTACATCTGCAGAGAAGCTTTGCAGAGAAACGAATCAATAAGATGGGCCACGCAAGAACGCAAAGAGCGACAGGGACGGCTAAAGCGAAAGGACTGCCAAGCCGTTCTAGATTACACTCCTCGTTATCCCTTACACTACCTCTTTAAGGGCCCACCTCCTCCACAAGCCATGAACGCCCCTGTAGCCAGTCAACTGCTAGCCGCCCAGGCACCCCTCGCCAGCACCCCGCGCTTGCGCGAAATTCCCTACAACTACACCTCTTACTCCGACCGCGAAATCGTTCTTCGCCTGCTCGGCGAAGAATCCTGGCAGTTGCTTTCCGAGCTGCGCGGCGAACGACGCACCGGGCGTTCCGCCCGCATGCTGTTCGAAGTATTGGGCGACATCTGGGTCGTGCGCCGCAACCCCTACCTGCACGACGACCTGCTGGACAACCCCAAGCGCCAGCACCTGCTGATACAGGCCCTGAACCACAGGCTCAACGAAATCGACCAGCGCCGCGACGCCAACGCCTCCGAGCGCGACACCAAAGTGGCGCGCCTGCTGGGCGCCGCGCGCACCGCCCTTGCCGCCTTCGAGCACGAATTCACCCAGACCCGCGACCTGCGCAAGAAAGTCGTCCGGCGCCTGGCGCGCATCACCAACAAAGACAACATCAAGTTCGACGGCCTATCGCGCGTATCCCACGTTACCGACGCCACCGACTGGCGCGTCGAATACCCCTTCGTCGTCCTGACTCCCGACAACGAAAACGAAATGGCCGCGCTGGTGCGCGCCTGTATCGAACTGGACCTGACCATCATTCCGCGCGGAGGCGGCACCGGCTATACCGGCGGCGCCATCCCGCTGACCTGGAAGTCCGTCGTCATCAACACCGAAAAGCTGGACACCCTGGGCGCGGTCGAAGCCACGACACTGCCCGGCCTGGACGAGCCCGTGCGCACCATACTGACCGGCGCCGGCGTCGTCACCCGGCGCGTGGCCGAAGCCGCTGAAGCCGCGGGCTTCGTCTTCGCCGTGGATCCGACCTCCGCCGATGCCTCCTGTGTGGGCGGCAACGTCGCCATGAATGCCGGCGGCAAAAAAGCCGTGCTATGGGGCACCGCCCTGGACAACCTGGCCTGGTGGCGCATGGTGGACCCCGAAGGCAACTGGCTGGAAGTCGCCCGCCTGGACCACAACATGGGCAAGATCCACGACGTGGCCGTCGCCCGCTTCGAACTGAAATGGTTCGACGGCAAGGCCCTGCCGGGCGCCTCCCTGCTGCGCAGCGAAATCCTGGAAATCGAAGGCGCGCGCTTTCGCAAGGCGGGATTGGGCAAGGACGTGACCGACAAATTCCTGGCCGGCCTGCCGGGCATCCAGAAGGAAGGCTGCGACGGCCTGATCACGGCCGCGCGCTGGGTCCTGCACCGCATGCCGGCGCACACCCGCACCGTCTGTATGGAATTCTTCGGCCAGGCGCGCAACGCCGTGCCGTCCATCGTCGAGGTCAAGAACTACCTGGACGGCCCCGGCCGCAAGCTCGGCGCCATACTGGCCGGGCTGGAGCACCTGGATGAGCGCTATCTGCGCGCCGTCGGCTACTCCACCAAGAGCAAGCGCGGCGGACTGCCCAAGATGGTGCTGATCGGCGACATCGTCGGCGACGATGCCGACGCGGTCGCCCTGGCCGCCAGCGAGGTCGTGCGCATCGCCAACACCCGCCACGGCGAAGGCTTTGTCGCCGTCAGCGCCGAGGCGCGCAAGAAATTCTGGCTGGACCGTTCCCGCACCGCGGCCATCGCCCGCCACACCAATGCCTTCAAGATCAACGAAGACGTCGTCATCCCCTTGAACCGCATGGGCGAATACACCGACGCCATCGAGCGGATCAATATCGAACTGTCCACGCGCAACAAACTGCGCCTGCTCGACAAGCTGGAACTCTTCCTGCAAGGGGACCTGCCCATCGGCAAAATCGAGGACCACGACGACGCCGAGCACACGCGCGAGGAAATCCTGGCCGAACGCACCCAGGACGCCCTGCAATGCCTGCGCGCCACGCGCCAGCGCTGGACCTGGCTGCTGGAAAATCTGGACCGCCCGCTGGCCCAGTCCATCGACACCCTGCGCGAACTCGGCCTGGATGAACAAGCTCCCGCCATGACGCAGCGCCTGGCGCAGCAAGCCGACGCCACCGTATTCGACCTGGTGCAGGACCACACCCTGCGCATTTCCTGGAAGACCGAAGTCCGCGCTCTTATGGAGCGCTACTTCGCCGGCGCCGACTGCGCCGCCGTGCTGGCCGAGATCCAGGCCATCCACGACCGCGTCCTGAAGGGCCGGGTATTCGTCGCCTTGCACATGCACGCGGGCGACGGCAACGTGCACACCAACATCCCCGTCAACTCCGACGACTACGAAATGCTGCGCGAGGCCAACGAGGCCGTGGCGCGCATCATGCAGATCGCGCGCGGCCTGGACGGCGTGATTTCCGGCGAGCACGGCATAGGCCTGACCAAGTACGAATACCTGACCCCGGAAGAACTCGCCCCCTTCCAGGACTACAAGCAGCGCATCGACCCGAACAACCGCTTCAACGCCGGCAAGCTGATGCCCGGCGCCGACCTGCGCCACGCCTGGACGCCCAGCTTCAACTTGCTGGGGCACGAGTCGCTGATCATGCAGCGCAGCGAGATCGGCTCGATTTCCAACGCCATCAAGGACTGCCTGCGCTGCGGGAAATGCAAGCCGGTCTGCGCCACCCACGTGCCGCGCGCCAACCTGCTGTATTCGCCTCGCAACAAGATACTGGCCACCTCGCTGCTGATCGAAGCCTTTCTGTACGAAGAGCAGACCCGCCGCGGCGTCAGCCTGAAGCACTGGGAAGAGTTCGAAGACGTGGCCGACCACTGCACGGTCTGCCACAAGTGCTACAACCCCTGTCCGGTCGACATCGACTTCGGCGACGTGTCCATGGAAATGCGCGCGCTGCTGCGCCGCATGGGCAAGAAGTCCTTCAACCCCGGCACCACCGCCGCCATGTTCTTCCTGAACGCCAAGGACCCGCGCGTCATCAAGGCCACGCGCACGGCCATGATAGACATGGGCTACAAGGCGCAGCGCATGGCCCACGACATCCTGTCCGTGGCCTCGCGCAAGCAGGCGGCCAAGCCGCCCGCCACCCTGGGCAAGGCGCCCATACGCGAGCAGGTCATCCACTTCGTGAACAAGAAGATGCCCGGCGGCCTGCCCAAGCAGACGGCCCGCAAGCTGCTGGACATCGAAGACCCCGACTACGTGCCCATCATCCGCAACCCGGCCTCCACCTCGCCGGACACGGAAGCGGTTTTCTACTTCCCCGGCTGCGGCTCCGAACGCCTGTTCTCGCAGGTGGGCCTGGCCACCCAGGCCATGCTGTGGCACGCCGGCGTGCAAACCGTGCTGCCGCCCGGCTACCTGTGCTGCGGCTATCCGCAGCGCGGCAACGGCATGACGGACAAGGCCGAGAAGATCATCACCGACAACCGGGTGCTGTTCCATCGCATGGCGACCACGCTGAACTACCTGGACATCAAGACGGTGGTGGTCAGTTGCGGCACCTGCTACGACCAGTTGGCCGGCTACGAGTTCGAGAAGATATTCCCGGGCTGCCGCCTGATCGACATCCACGAATACCTGCTGGAAAAAGGCATAGACATCCACGGTGTGCAGGGCGTGCGCTATATGTATCACGACCCCTGCCACACTCCGATGAAGCTGCAGGACCCGATGAAAACGGTCAAGGCCCTGGTGGGCGACAGCGCCATCAAGACGGACCGCTGCTGCGGCGAGTCGGGCACCCTGGCCGTGTCGCGCCCCGACATTTCCACCCAGGTCCGCTTCCGAAAAAGCGAAGAACTGGTCAAGAACACGGCCGCCATCCGGGCCGACGGCTACGAGGGCGAGGTCAAGATGCTGACCTCCTGCCCATCGTGCCTGCAAGGCCTGTCGCGCTACGAAGGCGAAACCGGCATGGAAGCCGATTACATCGTGGTGGAAATGGCGCGCCACATACTGGGCGCCGACTGGATGCAGAACTACGTACGCGACGCCAACGCGGGCGGCATAGAGCGGGTGCTGGTGTAGGCCCCGGCGGGGCGCGCCCTATGGAACCCTATGGGTTCAGGGCGCGTCCTGGTCGAAGCTGCATATGGTGTAGATATCCAGGCCCGTGTCCTTCAGGGCCTGGGAACCGCCCAGGTAGGGCAGGTCTATGATGGCTGCGGCTTCTATCACGTTGGCGCCCAGGCGCTGCAACAGCTTGGACGCCGCCATCATGGTCCCGCCCGTGGCGATCAGGTCGTCGATCAGCAGCACGCGCTGGCCGGGGCGCACCGAGTCGGTGTGCATCTCGACCGAGGCGTTGCCGTATTCCAGGGTGTATTCCTCGGCCACGGTCCGATAGGGCAGCTTGCCCTTCTTGCGCACGGGCACGAAGCCCAGGTTCAATTCGTAAGCCAGCACCGAGCCCAGGATGAAGCCGCGCGCGTCCACGCCGGCGACCAGGTCCAGCCGCTGCCGCATGTAACGATAGACGAAGATATCGACCAATACCCGAAACGAGCGCGGGTCTTGCAATACCGGGGTAATATCGCGAAATGTAACGCCGGGCTTGGGCCAGTCCGGAACGCTGCGGATTGCGCTACGGACGTAGACGGCGGGATCAATATGCATTTAAATCGCCAATAGACCAGGGAATTTCAAAGACAACTATACGCTGCCAGCGGCACACAAAGTTTACAGGATTGCGGCCGTTACAACTGCATTTCCGCCGCCGTCCCGCCCCACGGTCATAGTCCCTGGCACGGCCATGCACCGTAGCCCGGCATTTGTACGTTTAAAATCGCCAAATGGAAAAACTACCTCTTCCCGAAGCGGGCGCCATGCTGGCTTCGGCGCATCGCAGCTTCGCCACCGAAATCGCCGGCTTGCAGGCCCTGGACGCCCGCCTGGACGAGACCTTCGAGCAGGCCGTGGCCATGATGCTGGGCTGCCAGGGACGCATCGTCGTCACAGGCATAGGGAAATCCGGGCACGTCGCCAAGAAGATCGCCGCCACGCTGGCCTCCACCGGTACGCCCGCCTTCTTCATGCACGCCGCCGAGGCCATACACGGCGACCTGGGCATGCTGACCGGCCAGGACATCGTGCTGGCCATTTCCTACTCCGGCGCGGCGCATGAACTCCTGACGATATTGTCGGTCGTAAAGCGCATGGGAGCCCGATTGATTTCC
>JBARWC010000064.1:0-4057 GCA_049646585.1 Burkholderiaceae bacterium
GCTCCGCTTTGCGCGCCGCCTCGGCGCGGCGCTTCTCTTCGGCGATACGGGCCTCCTCGGCCTGCCGGGCAATGGCTTTTTCCAGTCCTGAAATCAATCCGCCCAAACGCTGATCGTTGCGCGCCAGGCGCTCGGCCTGGCCGCGTTGCTCCTTCAGCCCGGCCTCGATGCGATCCAGCACTTCACGGCGCTGGGCTTGTTGTTTTTCCAGCTCCGCCTTTTGTTCGACGGCCTCCTTGGCCAATTGCGCCAGCTCTTTCTTGCCGGCTTCCGTACGGGTTTGCAGGGCGGCCAATTTATCGAGCGCACTCTTTACCGCCTTGACCGCCTCCGCCTGCTCCTGGGTGATGTAACCAAGGTAGCGCAAGTCGCGGCCGACGATCTGCGGGCTGTCCCCCGACAGCAGGGCCGTCCAGGGCGACAGCCCGCCGGCATACTGGGCGCGCAGTTGATCGCCCAATTCGGCCTGGCGCTTGGCTAGTTCCTTCTTCTGCTTTACCGTTTCCGATCCGATGTGATCGAGCTCCCGCTCGGCCCGCTTTTGCTCGGACGCCAATTCCGCCAGGCGGCGGCTGGCCGACGAAATCGCTGATTCGGAGGCCTTCAGGTCGTTGGCCGCATCGCGCCGCGACGACTCGCTGCCGTCGATCTCTTTTTGCAGGCTTTCAATCTGGGCGCGCAATTGCGCCCTTTCCTCTTGAGCGCGGGCCTGTTTCTGTGCCAAGGTCGGCTCGGCCCCGCAGGCCAGGCCGGCCCACAAAGCCAGCAGCAGAATAGCGGGCCCGCGATACATGCTTATTTCCTTGCCTTGCCCTGGTTGGCCACGGCGGCCATGGCCGCTTCGATTTCGGCGGGGTCGCCCAGGTAATAATGGCGCAGCGGACGCAGGTCGTCGTCCAGCTCGTAGACCAGGGGCTGCCCCGTGGGAATGTTCAGGTGGACGATGTCGTCGTCCGAAATGCCGTCCAGGTGCTTGATGAGGGCGCGCAGGCTGTTGCCGTGGGCGGCAATCAACACGCGCCGCCCCGCGCGCATGGCCGGCGCGATGGATTCGTTCCAGAAGGGCAGCACACGGGCCACCGTGTCTTGCAGGCATTCGGTGGCGGGCAGCTTGTCGGCGCCGATCTTGGCATAGCGGCGGTCGAAACGCGGATGGCGCGGGTCGTCGGCGTCCAGCGGATTGGGCGCGATGGCATAGGCGCGGCGCCAGATCAGGACTTGCTCTTCGCCGTATTTTTCGGCGGTCTCCGATTTGTTCAGGCCTTGCAGCGCCCCGTAGTGGCGCTCGTTCAGGCGCCAGCTGAGCCCCGTCGGCGTGTACATGGCATCCATGGCGTCCAGCGCGATCCACAAGGTGCGTATGGCCCGTTTGAGGACGGACGAATAGGCCAGGTCGAACTCGTAGCCCTGTTGTTTCAACAGCTCTCCGGCCTTGCGGGCCTGCTCGCGGCCGGTGTCGGTCAGATCCACGTCGGTCCACCCGGTGAAGCGGTTCTCCAGGTTCCACTGGCTCTCGCCGTGGCGCATCAAAACAAGTTTATGCATGATAACTATCGCCTAAAAGTTGAAAATCGCGGACCATTTTATAATCCCCAGCATGTGCCCTGCTTCCCAGGGTGTTTTCGGGATACATCGTGGACTTTTTTCTTGACCAGAACAACCTAATCTTCCTATTTGTCGCCATTGCCTCGGGCGTCATGCTGGCGCTGCCCAACCTGCTGAAAGGCGGCGCCAAGACGGTGGGCGTGCAACAGGCGGTGCAACTGGCCAACCAGAGCCAGGGCATTTTCCTGGACGTCCGCAGCCACGAATCGTTCAAGGCCGGCAGCATACCGCAGGCACGCAGCTTGCCCGAAGCCGACCTGCAGGCCAAGCTTGGCACTCTGCCCAAGGACAAGCCCATTATCGTCGTCTGCGACCAGGGCCGCGACTCGGCCCGTATCGCCGGCTCGCTGCGTAAAAAAGGCTATGCTCAGGCCTTCAGCCTGGAAGGCGGCCTGCGCGGCTGGCTCCAGGGCGGGCTTCCCCTGTCCAAAAAGAACTGACATTACCGGCAAAGGATGACCATGGCAACCGTAACCATGTACTGCACCGGCGTGTGCCCTTATTGCGTCCGCGCCGAAATGCTGCTCAAGCAGCGCGGTGTGGCTCATATCGAGAAAATACGCATAGACCAGGACCCGTCCCAGCGCGCCGTCATGATGGAACGCACGGGCCGGCGCACGGTTCCACAAATTTATATAGGCGACACACACGTGGGCGGCTATGACGACCTGGCGGCGCTGGATCGCGCCAACGGCCTGATGCCGCTGCTTGGCGAACAGGCCTGAACCGCCTTTTATTCTTACCACCATTTTTTAGGAAACAACATGTCCGAACAAAATCAAAACAACCAGGAAGGCCAGGGCAGCCAGGACCCCAGCTTCAGCCTGCAGCGCACCTACGTCAAGGACCTGTCGCTGGAAATGCCCAATGCTCCCCAGATCTTCCTCGAACAGGAAGGCCCCACTGTCGAGGTCTCCATCAATGTGGGCGGCCAGCGCCTGGCCGACACCGTCTACGAGGCAACCGTGACCGCCACGGTTACCACCCGCATCCAGGACAAGGTGTTGTACCTGGTCGAAGCCACCCAAGCGGGTATTTTTGAAGCCGCCAACATCCCCGAAGACCAGCTCGATCCGCTCATCGGCATCGTCTGCCCGACCATGCTTTACCCCTACCTGCGCGCCAACGTCGCCGACGCCATCAACCGCACCTCGCTGCCGGCTCTGCACCTGACCGAAGTCAACTTCCAGGGCCTGTACGAGCAGCGCCTGGCCCAGATGGCCGAGCAGCAAGGCAAGGAAGACTCCGGCCTGATCCTGCCTCCCGGCGCCACGCGCCAATAAGCGTTCATGGCCGCCCTGCCTGCGCGCCTTCCCGTCGCGGTTCTGGGCGCCGGAAGCTGGGGAACGGCGCTGGCCGCCCTGGCCAGCGCCCAGTCCGACACCCTGCTTTGGGCGCGCAAGCCTGAACTGGCCCGGGCCATCGAACGGGATCGCGTCAACGCTCCCTATCTTCCCGGGATTGCGCTGCCGGCGGCCCTGCGGGTTACCGACAGCCTGCAAGAAGCGCTCGATCACGTCCGCCCCGCCCAAGGCGCGGCGAGCCTGATCATCCTGGGCGTGCCCGTGGCCGGCTTGCAGGCCCTGTGCACGACGCTTGCCGAGCTGCTGGCCGGCAAGCCCCGCGATGGCTTGAGCGTCGTCTGGACCTGCAAGGGCTTCCTGCCCGACAGCGGGCAGCTTCCGCATGAAATCGCCCAGGCGGCATTCGCAAGCCTGCCCGGCGTCGGCCTGGGCGTGCTGTCGGGGCCGTCCTTTGCCCACGAGGTCGCCCAAGGGCTGCCCGTGGCGCTTACCATCGCCACAGCCCAGCCCGCCACCGCCCGGGCAACCGTGGCCGCCCTGCACGGCGCCAGCGCCCGCATCTACAGCAGCAGCGACGTGATCGGCGTGGAAGTGGGCGGCGCGCTCAAGAACGTCATGGCCATCGCCTGCGGCATTTCGGACGGCCTGGGCCTGGGCACCAATGCGCGAGCCGCCCTGATCACCCGCGGCCTGGCCGAAATGCAAAGGCTGGGGTTGGCCATGGGCGGCGTAGCCGAAACCTTCTCGGGCCTGACCGGCCTGGGCGACCTGGTACTGACGGCCACCGGCGCGCTATCGCGCAACCGCAAGGTGGGCCTGGCCATTGCCCAGGGCGAAACGCTGGATGCGATTCTGGCTGGCGGCATGACGGCCGAGGGCGTGCGCTGCGCCCGCGCCGCCCTGGACCTGGGTGCAAGATACGGGGTCGACCTGCCCATCACGCAAGCCGTCTGCCGTGTGCTGTTCGACGGCATGGCGCCGCAAGCCGCCGTATCCGGCTTGCTGACGCGCGACGCCAAGCCCGAATCGCCGCCGGCGCCGCACTGAATTCTTCATTTCTTTCTGCAAGGAATCACCATGTCCCGATACTCCACACTAAGCCGCCGGCTGCGCCGGCCCGTGCTCGGCCTGGCCGGCGCCTGCGCATT
>JBARWC010000065.1:0-20299 GCA_049646585.1 Burkholderiaceae bacterium
CGCTTCCATGACCTGGACCAACCAGCCGTGCACCGGCATCAGCGCCGTACGCGCAATAACGGCCAACACCAGACAGATGCCGCTACAGGCAAGGATGGCGGAAGCGTGACCTGCGGCGATATAGGCCCACAGGGCGGAGAAAGATCCGCTACCCACCTCCGACCACGCGAGGGTCGCGGCAGCAATCAAAAGCACGTCGGCCGCACGATCCGTCACCCTCTTCTTGTGCGCCGCCAGCAAAGCAAACGGCCGGTCGCCGTAGAAGCACAACAAGTAATGCATGGCATATTGGATGATGGCCCACGCGGCGATCAGAACCAGCCAGTGATTGGCCAGCAATAGAAGGTGTACGGCGGCCAGCACAGCGGCCAGGGCGACCATGTACACCGCTTGGCGCAACTCGCCTTTCAGATGGTTGGAGGAATAAATGCCGATGGCGCAGCCAAGCAATTGCACAAGCAGGCTCACCCAGGCACCGAATTGATTCGTGGCAAGCCAGCCACCCGGAGCCGGCGCCGCTGTGTCGCGCATCCACACTAGCAACAGCTCGAAGACGAGCCCCGCCAAAGAGAACGCCAGTGCAACAAATGCGAACGCGTTGAATTGCCGCCACCTACGCGCTAGCGGCAAGCGACTGCGCCACGCCCAGAATGAAGCGACCGACATCAGCACGGCAGGCGCCAACGCAAACGCGAAATTCATCTCGTGCAACAGACTCATGCACACTCTCCGAAAGATAACGGAGGTATTCTTCAAGTTTTTATTCGTTCTGTATATTACATTTATAATATTGAATAGTTCTCTAAAATAGAATAATGGACATCAGCCAACTGAACTTCCGGCATCTGTTTTACTTCTGGCACGTGGCAAAGAGAGGGTCTCTTACACACGCGGCCGAACAGATCCACACGTCCCAGTCCGCCCTCTCCACACAAATCAAGCAACTGGAGGGCCGCCTGGGCAGGCCTTTATTCGACCGGCGCGGCCGGCACCTGGAGCTGACCGCCACGGGCCAGCAGGTATTTGCCTACGCCGACAACATCTTCGGCTTGGGCGAGCAAATGCTGGGCTGGCTCGAAGGCCGCGACGAGGGCACGACCTTCGTGCGTGTAGGGAGTGTTTCGACCATGTCGCGCAACTTCCAGGTCAATTGGCTGCGCCCCTTGTTCAGCGACCCGACGGTTGTTCTTTCCGTGGACTCGGGATCATTGGAAACGCTGGTCGAGCGCCTATTGCGTCATCAACTGGACGTGGTGCTCGCCAACGAGCCGGTTCCATCCGACCCCGCCCGGCCGGTATCTTCACGCTTTCTTGGCAGCCAGGCCATTTCCCTGGTTGGCCGGGCCGACCGCTGGTCAGGCACGACGTTGCGCGTTCCACAAGATCTGGACGCCGTCGAAATGGCCATGCCGAGCACGCGGCACAGCGTGCGCACGCAGTTCGATGCCCTGTGTTTTGCGGCTGGCGTACAGCCAAGGCTTCGGGCGGAAATCGACGATATGACGATGTTGCGATTGGTGGCACGCGACAGCGGCTGGATTACGATGTTGCCCCAGGTCGTGGTGCAGGACGAATTGCAGTCGGGCGAGCTGGTGCATATCGGGGAATCTTCCCAGCTTACCGAGCACTTCTATGCCATCACCATCCAGCACACCCAAATAGCACCGCCTCTTAACCAGCTATTGCTGCGGGCGACAGAGGGGGAAGTGTTCTCCTAAGCATGGGATAACAACGCTGCGCCATTCTTGAAGCCCAAACACACGCCAATCTATAATTTCCCATGCGGAACAGAACCTACACGCCCGACGCCAACTTCATCGATCTCCTTATAGATGCGGTGTTTGCGGTCGACGCCAATGCCCGTGTGCTGTTCGCCAGCGCCGCCTGCGAACGCATCTTCGGGTACACACCCGAAGAGCTGGTCGGCATGAATATGTTCGACATCATGCTGCCGGAGGATCGTGAACGAACCCGGCAATCGGTGACTGAGATCATGGCCGGCCGCCCCCAGCTTCATTTCGAGAACCGCTATGTGCGCAAGGACGGGCAAATCGCCCACATCATGTGGGCGACACGCTGGTCGCCTGCCGATCAAGTTCGAATCGGCGTGGCACGCGACATCACCGAGCGCAAGCACGCCGAGCTGATTCAGACTTCGCTCTATGCGATATCCGAAGCTTCTCACGAGGCGGGGGATTTGCTAACGCTGATTCAGCGCATTCATCAGATCATCGGCACCTTGCTCCCGGCCGACAATTTTTCCGTCGCGCTCTACGACAAGGAAACGGGATTGCGGAGCTTTCCCTATTATGCCGACGAGTACGGCAGCAAGCCCGAACCCTGCAAGCCCATGGCCGGGACGCTGTACGCAAGAATCCTGGAAAGCGGGCAGCCGCTTCTGCTGCCGGGAGCAGCGGTAAGCGCCGATGACCCTGACGTTCATGTCGGCCCGAGTCCGCTATGCGAATTGGGCGTCCCTCTTAAATCGCATCAGGACACCATCGGCGTGCTGGTGCTGAAGAGGTATCCGGGCGGCGCGCACTACAACGAGAAGGACCAGGAGCTGCTGCAGTTCATCTCTACCCAGATCGCCACCGCCATAGAGAGCCAGCGCATGCAGGCCCGGCTTCAGCACATGGCGGAATACGATCAACTGACCGGGCTGCCCAACCGAGGGCTGCTGTATGACCGGCTCAAGATGGCGCTGTCAATGGCGCGGCGGGAGCACGAGCGGCTGTCCGTGCTTTATCTCGACCTGGATCAGTTCAAACCCATCAACGACACCCTGGGCCACAGCATGGGCGACCTGCTATTGCAGGAAGTCGCCGGCCGCTTGAAGCAGTGCGTGCGGGAGTCGGACACCGTGGCGCGTATTGGCGGCGATGAATTCGTGGTGCTCCTTCAGCGCGTACCCGCCCCCGAACATGCCACCGTGGTCGCGGCAAAAATCCACGACGCATTGGGCCGGCCGTTCACGCTGGACGGGCATATCTCAAGCGTCGTGCCCAGCATCGGGATTGCGCATTACCCCGAGCATGGCGAGCACGAGCAGCAGCTCCTGAAATACGCCGATCAAGACATGTACCGGGCAAAGCACAAAAACAGGCTGAAAACGGGCAGCGGAGTAGACTAAGCGCTGAAGCAAACGCTGAATGCAGCGCCATAGGGCTTCAACCGAAATCAGATCATCAGCTCCCGTGCGCGCACGGGCTCACCCAGGCAAAACACATGGTCGCAAGACTTGCCCCCGATCCAGACAACACCTGCACAGCCATCGCCCGCGTGCTCGCAGGCAGCTTGCAAGTACTGGCGTTTCCTAGCGCCAGCCATGTTTACAACCCGCTGATCTATATGTGGGAGGCGCACCGTGAATACCTGCAGCGCTACGGCAGCCGGAAGAACCGCATCTTGCTGCTTGGCATGAACCCCGGCCCGTGGGGCATGGCTCAGACCGGCGTCCCCTTTGGCGAGGTTTCCGCGGCGCGAGACTGGCTGAAGATCGAAAAGCCCCTGGGCGGCCCGCTGCCCGACCAACACCAGAAGTACCCAATAGCCGGCTTCGCCTGCCACCGTAGCGAAGGCAGCGGCGATCGCTTCTGGGGCTGGGCGCGGCGGCGCTTCGGTAGTCCGGAACAGTTCTTCCAGGATGTCTTCGTCTGGAACTACTGCCCCTTGCTATTCCTGCGCAACAACCGCAATCTAATCCCCGAACAACTGCACAAGGCCGAACGCGAGCCTTTATTCGGCATCTGCGACGCAGCGCTAAGCGCCGTAGTCCACGCGATCAACCCACGCGTGGTGATCGGCATCGGCCGCTTTGCCCATGGCCGCGCGCAGATCATCACAGCTGGTAGCACACCAACGGCCTACCTGCTGCACCCCAGCCCGGCCAACCCCACGGCCAACCAGGGCTGGGCCGACATCGCCGACCAAACCCTGGCTCCTTGGCTATAACGTGGCAAGTTCATTGAAGCAATGGTCGCCGCATGCCGCAGGCCACCGCTGTCTTTCCTGGCCGGCCGCTCAATCGCGTCGCAGCAGCACGGCGCTGATGGCCACCACCACGCATACGATGGCCAGGCCGTCTTGCCAGCTTGGCCACTCACCGATAAAGATGCTGCCCAGCACCCCGACGATGGGCACCGCGGTAACGCTCATGGCGCTGGTCGACGGCGGCAATGCACGCGCCAGCGAAAACCAAATCACCTGGGCCACGCCATAGTTCAGCAGCACGGACCAGAAAAGCACGGCCCAGGTGGTCGCACTGAAAGGCCAGGACGGCAGAGGTTCAGTGGCGTTGGCCACCAGGCCTAAGCCCAGCGACGCCACCATCAGCATCCAGATCACCAGGGTTTCGGGCGCCAGCGTCAGCTTCGCGCGTTGCATCCAGACCGTGCCCAGGGCCCAGCAAAAAGCGGCGGCCTGCATCCAGGCAATGCCCACCGGGCTACCCGCCAAGGCATGGAGCTCGTTCCAGAGCAGCAACGCGATGGCAATCAGTACGGTGGTGACCGCCAGCGCCAGCCGCGCGGTGAAACGTTCGCCATAAAACAGCACCGTCAGCAAGACCGTGAAAACCGGCATGGTGAAGCCCAGGATGGCGGCGCGGCCGGCCGGCAGATGTGCGACACCGATAATGGACAGGCCATGCCAGCCCATCATATTGGGCAAGGCCAGCACCAAGACGCTGCGCCACTGCTTGACGCCGCGCGGCAACACAGGGATCCCCTGCAATCTGTAGTAGGCCAGCAGCACCAAGGCGCCACCGGCCATGGTGACGGCGCGGAACCACAATGGACTCCATTCGCGCAGCCCCAGCTTCATCACGGGCCAGTTCACACCCCACATCAGCGTGAGCAGGACGAGACCAAGCAGTTGGCGGGCATTCAAAGCGGATACCGGTATAAGAAAGGGAAATAAGAATGGGTTAGCCGAATCTTAGCACCGGTACGGGTAGCTTTTATAGATGGATGCAATGCGCTAGTTGGGGGTAAAAATATTCAATCCCTCCATTTTATTTACCACTCCCTTTGCGCCCAGCCAATCTATCGTCTCGGAGCCTTCCAGACAATCATCATGCAATAGGGAAATAAACCTCCTGCCTGACTGAAGCTCTTGCCCAATAATGGTTGCGGATGCAACACCCTGCTTGTTGAAATTGATCCCGTAAGTCAAGACCCTGGACGGGCCGGACGGATGCTCAGTGAAATCAGCCTTTGGTGAAGCATCAATTTCTTCTTGCAAAGTTCTACAGTCGTTCTTCTGCCATTTGCCCTTAACAGGCTGCGTAGAATAGATGCCAAATGAATGCTTTGAAATCCAATTTCCATTGGCCGTAACCAGGCCGAATTCCCCTGTATTCGTTCTTAGCTTCTTTACCATCTCGCATATCGACATTACGACATAGCTGTTTCCGGCACCTCCGTAATAAGGTAGCCCGCCCGTTACAGTCAGGCCTCTGGGGTCGTCTTCAGCGATGCCCAGCTCTTTGCAGCTAATCTCGACGGCGGACGGAAAACAGCTGTATATATCGACGTAGCGGATGTCATCAATATCGATGTCAGCCATTTTCAATGCGGATTTCGATGCACTGCGAATTGCCGGGGACGAAAAGAGGTTTGGCTTTTCCGTTACGAACCAATGATCATTGGCATCGGCGTATCCATGCAAAAACACCCATTTTTCCCTGGGAATGCCCTTCTTTTCAGCATTTTCCACCGAGGTCACAATGAACGCCCCCGCCTGATCGATAAACGCATTCGAGACCATTAGCCTGGAATACGGGAAGCTGATCCACCTGTTTTCCTCATCAATCGTCGCCAGCCGTTCGGCCGTATAAAAATGCGGGCGAACCGCATTTTCGTTGTCGGCCGCAACCTTGGAAAGACCCGACATGATTTTCGCCATGGATCTCATATGCGAATCGATGGAGCGGCCCCTTGATCTTCTGATGGCGTTTTCGAAGAGCGGGTATATGGATATGGCGGACTTTAATCCATGATCAAACTCGTGGTTGGTCCACGCCGTTCGAGAATCGCCCAACAGTTCCGGGCTCCCCTGAGGGTCTTCATTCCAATTCAAAGCTAAAGATTCTCTTTGCGCGAACAGCTGAGTCTTTAAGACTTCTCCTCCGGTAATCAAGACAGTATCAATTTCGCGGTCCGCAATTTTTTCGGCCGCCCAATTGGCGGCATACTGCGGCATGTTCCCGCTATGCCAGGTGTAAATGTTTCGCTGCGGCGAAATATTGAGCCGGTTCGCAACACTTTTGGGCGGATTCTTTGAGCTTCCGAATTGATGAGCAAACCTGGGAGACGTATCCGCATGAGAGCGGATCACTACCAGGGTATCGATACAACTTCTCAAATCCGCAGATTGGGTATCAAGCAAAGCCAACTCCGCAGCCTGCGCCAGCAAGTCGTATCTTGATCGTTTTATATCCGGCAAAGGGCTCTTATCCGTAATGCAACCGATGCCCACCACAATTGGAGTTCGGGGATCCATGCCTTGCCCCTTAGTTTGGCTGGATGTTGGCCTGCTTGATCACTTGCCCCCACCGAGGTATTTCACTTTCGACAAACTTGGCGCTTCCGGCCGGGTCGAGTTCGATGACGCGCCCCCCGATGCTGCTCACCTTTTTAGTGACTTCCTCTGATTCCAAGCTTGTCGCAATCGCTTTGTGCAATTTGCTTACCACGGCGGCATCAAGGCCTTTGGGCCCGGCAATCCCGAACCATGCCTCGGTAATAGGCAGATCGAATCCAAGCTCTGCAAGCGTCGGCACGTCTGGCAAGATGCTAAGCCGCTTCTTTGAAGTCACGGCCAGAACGGCAATTTTCCCTGACGAAATATGTTGAGCTATCGAGGAATAGCTACTGATACCCAGTGCGGTATGGCCTCCGAGAACATCGGTGACAGCGGGAGCCTCTCCTTTATAAGGGATATGGGAAATTTGTATGCCTGCCTCCTTCGAGAAGCTTTCCGCCATCAAATGGACTGCCGTCCCGAAACCACCGTTTGCCATGCTAAGCCGTTCATTCGGCTGCTTTGCCCGATCAATCAGCTGTTTAATGGATTTGATTCCGGAGTTTTCGCTCGCAATAATCATGTAGGGAACCGCGAACAAAATAGATAGATGAGTAAAGTCCTTTTGCGGATCATATCCAATGTCTTTGTAGAGAAACTTGTTTGCAGCCATATTGCCATTGGTGGTGATACCCAGCGTATACCCGTCAGGCGCCGAACCGCTTAACAGCTTTGCGCCATGACTGCCTCCCACACCGGGCTTATTTTCTACAATGACCGGTTGCTTCAGGTTCTCTGACATTTCTTTCGCTACAACCCTGCTGACCACATCGGTAATTCCGCCTGCGGCAAAAGGAACGATTACTTTTATCGCCCTATCCGGATATTCAGCGGAAAATGCCAGTGTGTGGGCAAGAACCAATACAGCGGATAAAGCAAATTTTAAATTCAGCGCCATCTTCGTCTCCATTTTGTTTCTTCAAAAAACAACTTTTTTGTCTTTCAAGCGCTCGATGTCATCTGCGCCCATACCGAGTATTTCCATTAAAATTTCGCCGCTATGCTCCCCTAGCCTGGGTGGAGGCGTGTGCTCCTTTCTTAATGAATTCTGCATTTCAAATGGTGTCTCAAGAATGGGAAACCTATCCCCTTCTTTGTTATGTATGTATTTGACGATGTTCTGGCTTTCCATTTCCTCTGAGCTAAACGCCTCTTCTACGGTGTTGTAGACCCCGAGTGGTATTCCATATTTGATCGCCAGCTTCTTGAGATCCTCCTTCGTCATTTTCTTCAAGGTTTGCTTTATCAGCAGATCCAGCTCACTTGCGTTTGCTACTCGCGCTTCGTACGTTTTGAATTCATCCCGTTCCGCAATCGATGCATCTAAAAGCACCTTGTCGCAAAAACTTCTGAACGACTTTTCTGTTGTGCATGTCAGGTATATTCGGCCATCCGCGCACTCATATAGCCCGGCTGGGCTGGCGTTTTTTGATGAGTTCCCTACCCGCTCTTCATTTTTATTGGTTATCAGGTAATTGGTCCCGATATTTCCTATAACGGTTACCGCACCCGCCCATAAACTCGTTTCGACGTATTGGCCCCGGCCGGTTCTTTCTCTGGCCAGAAGGGCCGCCAGTATGGCGTTGGTGGCGTTGATGGCGGTGGTTATATCCACGACGGTGGGGCCGACTCGCACGGGTTCATATTCCTTGAATCCAGTTAGCGATATCAAGCCGCTTTCAGCCTGCATAACGGTATCGAATCCTATGCGCTCTGAAACACTGCTATTTCTATAGAAAGCGGATATGGCGCAATAGATTATTCGTGGATTTATTTTGGAGACTTCCTCGTAAGAAAATCCCAGTTTCGCCATGACTTTGCTGGAAAAGTTTTCGACTATGACGTCGGCATCTTTTATCAAACCCGTCAGGATTTCCTTCCCTTCGGGCGTTTTTAGATCCAGGCATAAGCTCTTTTTATTTCTGTTTGCCCATATATACATGGCGCCGAAGCCATTTTCATTAGGAATGGTGAGCTTTCTGGAACTGTCTCCACCGTCTGGAGTTTCAATTTTTATTACTTCAGCGCCAAGATCAGCGAGGGTCTGCGTTGCGTACGGACCGGCGATTAATCTGGACAGGTCTAAAACTCTAAGCCCCTGCAGAGCCGTATCTTTTGTTGGGTTTGGCAATCTCGCGCTCCTTTAAAACGTAGGCCATTCAGCCCATATCCGCTACCTGCTGCAGCGAAACAATGTTTTAAGTTGTACGCAAAGCCCATGCCAACTTATCAAACGCGGGCGGGAGCCACGGTCCCTTGGGCATGGTCATCGCCTGTAAGCGAAGACCTGCCGGCCACGCCTCCCCCAAACAAAAGGCCGCCCAATCGGACGGCCCTATGCATTTACCGACAACAGCGTGTTCAAGGGAACTACACCTGGTGCTTTTTGATTTTCCTGGCTGTGAGTCGCCGGTTGCCCCGGATTTAGTTCAAGCGGCGTCTGTTCTTATGGGTATTTCACAGTACACAAAACCGGATGCCGCTCGATCAATCAAAAGCCCCCCTAAAGCCCCAGCTCAGCCAGTTTCTTATATAAATGAGAGCGTGAAATGCCAAGGTATTCCGCTGTTTTCTTCTTGTTCCCCTCGAACCGCTGCAGCGCATCCCGAATCATGTCCAGCTCGACTCGGGATTTTGCCTGGCGGACGTCCGGCAGTTCCGCCCTGGCTACGTACTGAGGCCCTTCCGCGAATTCTTCCGACTCCGGCCCCGAGCTCATCTCCAGCGGCACTTCGCAATCTCCGCAAGAGATTTCATCGTGCTCCGAAAAGATGGCGGCGCGCTCTATGGTGTGCTGCAGTTGGCGCACATTGCCGGGCCATGGCAGGGACTGCAAATAGGCCATGACGCCGGGGCCGAAGTGTTTGCCCCGTACGTTATGCCGGTGCATGAACCGGTCCAGAAACGTCTTGGCCAATAGCGGGACGTCTTCCAGCCGTTCACGCAGGGGCGGGACACGGATCGTGACGGCGCTGATCCGGTAAAAGAGATCCAGCCGGAAGTCGTTGGCGGCCAGCATGCGCTGGAAGTCGCGATTGCTGGCGGAGATCAGCCGGAAATCCGAACGGCGCTGGGTGCTGCTGCCGACCCGCTGGAAGGTGTCGTCTTGCAGCGTCCGCAGAACCTTGACCTGTATATCCAGCGGCATGTCGCCGATCTCGTCCAGAAACAGGGTAGTCTGGTCGGACTCTTCGAATTTGCCGGTGCGGCCGCGCTTTTCGGCGCCGGTGAAGGCGCCGCCTTCGTAGCCGAACAGTTCCGCTTCAACCAGGTTTGCCGGTATGGCCGCGGCGTTGACCAGCACCATGTTCTTGTGCCCGCGCGGGCTTAGCTGGTGAATGGCGTGCGCCACAAGATCCTTGCCCACGCCGCTTTCGCCCACCAGCAGCACCGAAACGTCCAGCGGGGCTATCTTCTTGATGCTTTCCTTCAGCTTCTGTATGGCTTCGCTCTCGCCGACTATGGCTTCCATCCCCTGCGCGGTGCCGCGCAAGCGGGGCAATTCCCGTTCGTAGAAGCTGATTTCCTGACGCAGCCGTTTGATTTCCTCGCCCAGCGCCTCGACCGCGGCCGGGCTCTTGAACATGACCTGGCCGATGGCGCCGACGATGCGGCCTTCGGGATTCAGGATGGGCGTACGGCTGACCACACGACTGGTACCCCGCATTTTGTGAACCTGGCCCACTTCCGTCTTGCCGCTATGCAGCACAGCGGCAAGACGGCTGTTCTCGATAATGGTGTTTACCTCGGCCCCCGACGCCTGGCCCCGGTCAACGCCAAAGAACTTTTCGTGCACCGGGCTCATGTAGCGGATGCGTGCCTGGTCGTCGACCACGGTAATGGCTTCATAAGGGTCGGTTACAAAGTGGCGCAGGATGTCGGCCGAGAAATCCACGCTGCTGACGAATTCGTACAGGGGATCGCCGCCGTCATGACGGTACAGCACGAAACAGCCCGTGCCGCTGGCCGAGAAAGAGACCACCATCATGGGTTCACTGGTTCCATCGAGCGTAAACATGGCGGAAACGGGCCGCCTATCCCGGTTCTGCCATATGGCGCCAAGCTTTTCCTGGATATGGATATCGGCGCCCGTGCCCGATGCAAAGACGGGTTCACCGTCCGGGTCCAGCACCAACACCCCGCCACGTGTGTTCTGAGTTTGTCTGCCGCTCTTCATATACATGTCTTCGCTCAAAACATGGTGGACAATTTTCGGACACTTTACCACCCCTGACCCGGATGGCAATAGGGGATGCGCTAGTTGGCATGAATCGTGCTTAAGGAGAGAGTAAGGAACAGAGACAAGGTAACAAACCATGCAGAAAGAATCAGGCGGCCTACCGTTCATTGAACTACCCAAGGTCGACGGACAAGAGGGGATTTCCCTGCTGAAGGGCATGCGAGTCATCGACTTGAGCACATCCATCGCCGGCCCGTACGGCACGCAATTGCTTGCCGACCTGGGGGCCACGGTGATCAAGGTCGAGAAGCCGGGGGTGGGCGACGATGCCCGCCACTGGGGGCCTCCGTTCATCCATGGCGAATCGCCCTGGTACCTCAGCGTCAACCGTAACAAGCACAGTCTGATGCTGGACCTGACGCACCAGAAAGGCTTGGAGCTGCTGGAAAGGCTGTTGTCGCAAGCCGATGTGCTGGTGGTCAATATGACGGCACGCGTACAGAAGAAGCTGGGAATCGACTACGCGCGGCTGGGGCCCAAGTTCCCCCGCTTGATTCATGCTTCGCTGACAGGCTTCGGGCTGCGCGGAAAACGCAGCCACCTGCCCTGCTACGACCTTATCGCCGAGGGCTATTCCGGCGTCATGGACCTGACCGGCGAAGCGGAAAACGATCCGCAGAAAGTGGGTACGCCCGCCGCCGATCTACTTGCGGGGCAGGATGTGGCCATGGCGGTCACCGCCGCCTACGCCGCGCGCGAGCGCACCGGGAAAGGAGCGGAAATCGACGTATCCATGCAAGCCAGCATGACGCGCTTCATGGCGCCGCGCCTATTGTCCTATCTAAGCTCCGACGAACTTCCCGGCCGCTCGGGCGGCAAGGACTCCGTCATCGCCATCTATCAGGTATTCGATACCGCGGACAAGCAAATTTCCCTTGGGCTGGGCAATGACGCGATATGGCGCCGCTTCTGGACGGCCATGGGAAAGCCGGAGGTCGGCGAGAGCCCGCGCTACGCTTCCAATGCTGATCGCCGCAGCCACCGGGACGAAATCGTCGCCATGATTGCCGATATCCTGCGCTCCAAGCCTCGGGACGAGTGGCTGGGCATACTGGCCGAGAACCGGATACCGGCCGGCCCCATCAACCGGCTGGACGAAGTGGCCAGGGATGAGGATTTACTGGACCAGCAATTTCTGTATCAGGCACAGACGGCGAACGGACCGGTACCGCAAGTCGGCTTGGGTATTACCATCGACGGTGAGGCCGTGGTGCACAGGAAATCGCCGCCTTCGCTGGGCGAAGATACGGAAGACATCCTGAGCAATATGCTCAAGCTGTCACCCGACGAGATTCAGCAACTAAGAGATGTCGGCGCGGTATGAGCGCGGCACAGTGATTCGACCAGATACACAGAGGACCTTCATGAACACCATTCTGACTTTGCATGACCCCCAGACCGCGCGGGAGAATTATCTTAGCGGCGTGTGGCACCAGGATACGATGTATTCCCTGGCCCGGGAGCATGCCCGCACACGACCCAACGCCTGCGCCCTGCGCGACCCATACCAGCGCCTGACCTGGCGGGAAGCGCTTGCCAGCGTGGACGCCATTGCCGAGGGCCTCTATCAGGGCGGGCTGCGACGCGGCGACCGTGTGGCGGTATGGCTGCCGAATCGCATCGAGTCCGTGCTGGTATTCCTGGCGTGCTCGCGCAACGGCTATGTGTGCTGCCCATCGCTGCACCAGAACTACACAAACGCCGAAATCGTCAAGCTGCTCAAGCGTATTCGCTGCAAGGCCTTGTTCTCGCAGCCCGGCTACGGCGCGGATTCAGATCGCTATTCGATTTTTGAAGAGTCCAAGGAAATCACCACGCTGAAACAAATCTATGCGCTGACACCGCAAGGCGGCGGGCCGGACGACAGGCCTTTGCCGACAGGGACGCTGCCCTTCCCGGATCATGCCAACGGCATGGAAATCACCAGCGCCCCTGTGCTCGACCCCGACAAGGTCGTGTACCTGGCGTTTACCTCCGGCACGACGGGCGAGCCCAAGGGCGTCATGCATAGCGACAATACCCTGCTTGCCAATGGGCGCGCCCTGGTCACGGACTGGAAGCACGATTCATCGACGATATTGCTTACGCTCAGCCCCATGAGCCACCATATCGGCACCGTCGGCCTGGAGCAATCGTTGGTTGCGGGCACGGAGCTGGTGCTGCATAACCCCGCGGCAAGCCGGTCCGCGCTGGATTGGACGATTGAAACCGGCGCCACCTATGTGATGGGCGTGCCGACGCACGCCATGGACATGCTGACGGCGGTGCGCGAAAGAGGACTCAACCGCCTGGGGAACGTGAATGTCTTTTATATGGCCGGCGCCACCATTCCCCGGGAAGTCGCCCAGCGCTTCCTGGACCTGGGGATCAAGCCCCAGAACGTTTATGGCATGACCGAAAACGGGTCGCACCAGTACACACTACCCAGCGACGACAACAACACCATCGTGTCGACCTGCGGGCGCGCGTGCAAAGGCTATGAAATCAAGATCTTCAACGCTGAAAATCCCGACATCGAGGCAGGCGTGGGCGAAACGGGGGAAATCGGCGGGCGGGGCGGGGTGCTGACGCTGGGCTACTACGACAACCAGGATGCAACCGAGAAATCGTTCAATTCGTCCGGCTGGTTCTTGAGCGGCGATCTCGGCGCGCTGGATGAAAACGGCTGCCTGCACGTGGTGGGGCGCAAGAAGGACCTGATCATCCGCGGCGGCCACAATATCTACCCCTCCCAGATCGAGGCCCTGGCGCACCGCCATCCCAATATTCTTAAATCCGCCGCCTTCGCGGTACCCGACGACAGACTGGGCGAGAAAGTGTGCCTGGCCGTGATCTTCGCCTCCGGCACGTCGATGAGCGCCAAGGAAGTCCTGCAACATCTGCACGATGCCGGCCTGTCGAAATACGACATGCCCGAGTACTTCATCGCGATGGACGCCTTCCCGCTCACGCCCAGCGGCAAAATCCTGAAGCGCGAAATGATCGAGTGGCTGAAGGACGGCAGGCTCGCGCCGGCGCCGGTGCGCTGGAAGGCGGAAGCCAAATCCGACAATGAAGGAGTGTCCGCATGACGGTCCAGCTTGACTACAGCGATGAATTTGCCCACATCACCCTGAACCGCCCCAAGGTGCTGAACGCACTGAGCTTTCAGGTGCTTGCGGATCTTGGCGAGCTGCTGACCAAGGTGGCCGCCTCCGATGCGCGCGGGCTCATCATCACCGGCGAGGGCGACAAGGCGTTCTGCGCCGGCGCCGACATCCCCGAGCTGATGAACCGGCCGCTCATGCAGGAGCTCAAGGGGGCGGAACAAGGGCAGGAGGTTTTCAAGCAGATCGCGGCCCTCAAGATACCGTCCGTGGCGGTCATTCATGGATATGCCTTTGGCGGCGGGCTGGAGCTCGCCTTGGCCTGCACCTTCCGCGTCGCCACAGACCGCGCGCGCATGGGCCTGCCCGAAGTCAAGCTTGGCCTGATCCCCGGGTACGGGGGAACGCAGCGCCTGCCCAGGCTGGTGGGCGAAGGCCGCGCGCTGGACATGATTCTGTCCGGCCGGACGGTCGCGGCCGACGAAGCCGAGCGCATCGGCCTGGTCAACCGCCTGGATAACGAAGGCAGCCCTTTGGAGATCGGCAAGCGGTTTCTTGAGCCCTACCTCAAGCACAGCCTTTGCGCCTTGTACTTCGCGCGGGAAGCCGTGCAGCGCGGCGGCCAGGTGGCGCTGGATGACGGCTTGCGCATCGAGCGCGATCTGTCCACCCTCGCCTACCGGAGCCAGGATGCGGCTGAAGGGCTCAGCGCATTCGTCGAAAAACGCCCCCCTTCTTTCAAGGACAACTGAAGCATGAAAGGTGAACTCATATACGTAACGGGCGCGAGCCGGGGCATCGGTGCCATGATCGCGTACGAACTCGCCAGCCGCGGGTTCGAGGTGGGCTGCCTGTCCCGGTCTGGTGGCAAGCCCCGGCTTGACGACGTCCCGGACGAGATCGCCGCGCGCTGGCATCCCGTGGCATGCGACGTCATGGACGGCGATGCGCTGAACAAGGCCATACTGGCGCTGCGCGATAAATTGGGGATTCCCGTTCGCGGCCTGGTCAACAATGCCGGCCTGCACACCGAGATGCCCACCATCGACCTGCCCATGGACGAATTTCGCAAGCTGATGGACATCAATGCGGTGGCGCTCCTGCGCGCCTGCCAGATCGTGCACCCCGTGCTCAAAGAAGGCGGCGGCGGCACGATAGTGAACATCGGCTCCTTCTATGACAAGCTGGGCGTCAAGCGCAACGTGGCCTATTGCGCCTCCAAGGCCGCAGTGGGCGCCATTACACGCTGCCTGGCGGTGGAATGGGCGCGGGACGGCATACAGGTCGTCGACGTGGCGCCCGGATACATCGCGACGGACTTGAATCGCGAGGCCATGGAGGCCGGCCCGCTGAAAGCCTATCTGGAAAAAAGAATTCCCCGCAAAACACCCGGTTCCGCAAAAGACGTCGCCGTGCTGGTTTCGTCCTTGTTCCAGGAAGGCATGGGTTTTCTAAGCGGCGAGACCATCTACATCGACGGCGCGCAAAGCGTGTCGGTATGACAGGTGCACATCAGTGCACAAGCATGAAATTCTAAAGGAGAGAGCGTGAATATACTGGAACGTCTGGATGCGGGGTTGTCCCTTGCGGACGAAGAGCGCATGCTGCTCGATTCGGTGCGAGAACTGGCCACATCCGAGCTGGCCCCCAGGGCGGCGGCCTACGACAAGAATAGCGAGTTCCCCTGGGAGAACATCAAGGCGATCAACAACCTGGGTTTGAACGCCATGTTCATCCCGGAAGAGTACGGCGGCATGCCGCTGTCTTACCGCTGCTATCTGGCCTGCGTTCGCGAAGTATCCAAGGCTTGCGCATCGACGGGCATCATCTGGGCCACGAACTTTCATGCGATCAAGCCGGTCATTCAATACGGCTCGCACGAACTCAAGTCGCGCATTCTTCCCCGTATCGCGGAAGGAGGCCTGGCGGCCCTGGTCATTACCGAACCCTCCGCGGGGTCCGATGCCACCGGCATGAAGACGCAGTTCCGCGAAGACGGCGACGATATCGTCGTGGATGGGCAAAAGATCTTCATCAGCAACGGCGACGTAGCCGACGTATATGTCGTGTTCGGCAAGTGGGCGGGCGTGGACAGCGCCAAGGAAGCCATTAGCGCCGTCGTCATCGAAAAAGGCACGCCGGGGCTGACGGTGACCGGCACGGAACACAAGATGGGCACGCGGGCATCGGGAACCGCCTCGCTGTCTTTCGAAGGCTGCCGCATTCCACGCGGCAATCTGCTGGCACCCGCCGGCGAGGGGCTGCGCGTGCTGCTTGCTTCTTTGAACAAATCGCGCCCCAGCGTAGCGGCACATGCGCTGGGCATCGCACGGGCGGCATTCGAAGATGCCACCGCCTATATCAACGACAGGCGCCAGTCCGGCCGGCGCATCCTGGAGTTTCAGGGCGTGCAGTTCATGCTGGCCGACCTGGCGGCCGAGCTTGCCCTGTGCGAGAACTGGCTCTGGCATGTCGCCGATCTGGTGGACGGCAATGTGGAAGACATGGGCATCGAGGCGTCGATACTGAAACTGAGGGCGACCGACCTGGCCATGCGCATGACGACCGATGCCGTCCAGTTGCATGGCGGCTACGGCTACTGCCAGGATTTCCGTGCGGAGCGGCTTATGCGCGATGCGAAGATCACGCAGATCTGGGAAGGAACGAACCAGATCCATCGCCAGCTGATCGGCCGCAGCTTTCTGAAAAAGGAGAAAAAATGAGCAAGATAAAAACAGTCGGGGTCGTCGGCAGCGGAACGATGGGCACCGGCATAGCCATCGTGGTGGCGCGGGCCGGCTTTAAAGTCGTCGTGCTGGACGCAAGACAAGAGGCGCTCGACCACGCGCGTGAACAAGCCGCCGCCTTCCTGGCCAAGTCCGTGGCACGGGGCAAGCTGGAAAAGGGACGCGACGAGGCCATCATGGCGCAATGGACCGGCACGTCGCAAGCGGAAGACCTGAAGGAATGCGACTTGATCATCGAGGCCGTATTCGAAGACCTCAAGGTCAAGCACGAACTGTTCTCGAAACTGAACGCCATCTGCCCGCCGCACACTATTTTTGCCTCCAACACTTCCACCATCTCGATCACGGAAATCGCCGGCGGCAGCGGACGCGGAGACCGAGTGGTCGGCATGCACTTCTGCCTGCCCGCCCAGTTGATGAAGCTGGTGGAGATGTCGCCCGGATTGACGACATCCGAGGAAACCTTCAATACCGCCTGGGCGTTCTGCGAAGCGATGGGGCAAAAGCCGGTCAAGACACGGGATACGCCGGGATTCATTCTGAACTACTTCCTGATTCCCTGGCACAACGACGTCATCAATATGGTGGACCAGGGCGTGGCCGAACCCGCCGACATCGATTTGGCCGTGAAGACCGCGCTAGGCTATCCACTGGGGCCGCTGGAGCTGCTCGACATGGTGGGCATGGATACCCAGAAGCTGCTGTCCGACGCCATGTACGGCCTGACCAATGAGCCCAGGGCGGCATGCCCGCCCTTGGTCAAGCGCATGATAGGCGCCGGCAAGCTGGGCAGGAAAAGCGGCGAGGGCTTCCATGCCTACGGCAACAACAAGATTTTCGGGGCATGAAAGACATGAGCTATCAAATCATCCAAAAAGGCGAAAGCCTCTCCTTTCCCGAAACCCATGCTTTCGTCGAGGCCGCATCCAGTCAAGGCGACGCCGTTGTGCTGCTGGGCAGCGACGCCGGCCAGGCATGGCGGCAAGGGGTTGAACAAGCCGCCGGCAAATCCTTCATTGCCATCGAGCTGGACACGGAATGCCTGGGCGTGCACACCGGCGAGGACGAAGGCCCCGCCAACGTCGTGGGCTTCGCGCGGTTCCGCCTGGGCGACGACGCACCAACCAATCTCGTGGAACTGGTGAAGAAGCCTTTTACCGACGCGGCGGCGGTACAGGCCGCCAAATCCGCCTTCGAAGCGGCCGGCCTGGTCGTAGCCGTCTGCAACGACTTCCCCGGCCGTATCCTCAACCGCCTGCTGCGCCCCTACTACAACGCCGCCCTGCGGCGCCTTGACGAGGGCCTTGCCTCGGCGGCCGACATGGACAAAACGCTGTGCCTGGGGTTGGGCTACCCAGAAGGGCCCATCACCTTGCTCAAGCGCAGCGGACTGCATCACCACTACCGCGTCACCCAGGCTCTATACGAGGCGCTGGGCCAGGAAGCTTATGCGCCGGCGCGGCGGGCGCAGGTGGCCTGGACCCGCCACAGGACGGCGACATGACCCAACCCCTTGCAGGCATCAAGGTGCTGGATTTCAGCACCCTATTGCCCGGCCCCATGTGCACCCTGATGCTGGCGGAAGCCGGCGCGGACGTCATCAAGCTTGAACGCGCCGCGGGCGATGAAATGCGCAGCTACGAACCGCGTCTAGGCGAGGACAGCGTGAATTTCGTCCTGCTGAACCGAGGCAAGCGATCGGTCTGCCTGGACCTCAAGGCGGACGAGGACCGGGCCCAGGTGCTTGCGCTGGCGCGAGACGCGGACATCGTGGTCGAGCAGTTCCGGCCCGGCGTCATGCAGCGCCTGGGGCTGGACTACGAGTCCTTGTCGCGGATCAACCCGCGCATCATCTATTGCTCCATCACGACCTACGGCCAGCACGGCCCCAAGGCGCGCCGAGCCGCGCACGACCTTAATTTCCAGGCAGAAACCGGCATGCTGGCGCTTTCCGCCGACGCAAGCGGCGCACCCATGGTGCCGCCCACGCTGACGGGAGACCTTGCCGGGGGCACCTACCCCGCGCTGTTCAACATAATGCTGGCCTTGCGCCAGCGCGATCTGGACGGCAAGGGGCAGCACCTGGATATCTCGATGACGGACAACCTGTTCACCCTGATGTACTGGGGATTGGGCAACGGCTGGGCGGCGGGCCAGTGGCCGCGCCCCGGCAATGAGCTGGTGACGGGCGGCTCGGTGCGTTACGCCATTTACAAGACCTCGGACGGGCGTTTTCTTTCCGCCGCTCCGCTGGAAGACCGTTTCTGGGAAACCTTCCTGTCGCTGATCGGCGCGCCGGCGCTGCTCGACGAGCCCGATGAAAACGTCATACGCGCCGAAGTAACGCGCATTATTGCATCGCAGCCGGCCGCGCACTGGATACAGTGCTTTGAAGGCCGGGACGTATGCGTATCGGAGGTCGTCAACCTTGAACAGGCCGTGCAAGACCCGCACTTCAAGGAAAGAGGCATCTTCGAACGGGAAGTCGCCACCCGCGACGGCCGGATCCTGACCGCGCTTCCCGTTCCGGTTTGCGCGGCGTTCAGGTCTGCCCAGACCCGCATCGCCGCACCGTCATTGGGCGAACATACGAAGGACGTACTAGCCAGTACAAAAACAGGAGGCAATACACAATGAAAGCCGTTGTTATTCACGATTTTGCCGAGCCCGAGGATTTGGGCATCGAAGAATTCCCCCAGCCACAGCCCGCTGCGGGAGAAGTCCTGATCCACGTTACCCATGCCGGCATCAATTTTCCCGACCTGCTGGTCATGACGGGCAAGTATCAGAATCTTCCGGAACGCCCCTTCGTTCCGGGCAAGGATGCCGCCGGCAGCATCGCCGCCGTCGGCGCGGGCGTCACAGGCTTGAAGAAAGGCGACCGTGTGGTTGCCCAGGTCGAGTTCGGCGCCTTTGCCGAGTACGTTGCCGCGCCTGCGGAATCCTGCTACCCCTTGCCCGACAGCATTTCCGACGAGGATGCCGCCGGAATGGGCCTGGTTTACCAGACCGCTTACTTTGCACTGGTGGAGCGCGGCCAGTTCAAGCCGGGCGAGACCGTCCTGGTCAACGGCGCAGCGGGAGGCGTGGGCGGCGCCGCGATCCAGATCGTCAAGGCCTTGGGCGGCACCGCCCTGGCGGGCGTCGTCGGCGAGGAACAGGCGCAGGCGGCACGGGCGGCGGGGGCCGACCACATCATCGACCTGGCCGCGCCCAATCTGCGCGACTCGCTGCGGGAACAAGTGTTTGCCTGCACCGGCGGACATGGCGCGGACGTCGTGCTGGACCCGCTGGGCGACGAGATCTTCGACGCGGCAATCCGGGCGGTGGCATGGTGCGGTCGCCTGGTCTGCATAGGGTTCGCGGCGGGGCGCATTCCGACGCTCAAAGTCAACTACCTGCTGGTCAAGAACATTGCGGTCACGGGATTGCAATGGAGCGACTACCGGGACCGCCAGCCCGAAAAAGTACGGGAAGTTCAACGACGGCTTTACGAGCTGCACGCCAAAGGGGCGCTGAAACCCCAGATCACCCAGGTACTGCCGCTGGAACGCTACGCCGAACCCTTGCGGGTCATGGCCAATGGCAAGGGGCGCGGCAAGTATGTTTTGCGGATGCCCTGACTAGCCCCCCCTTCCACT
>JBARWC010000066.1:0-41914 GCA_049646585.1 Burkholderiaceae bacterium
CAGAAGCCGGAAACGCGACGCTCCCGAATTCGCCTGCCCCGGCTCCCGCCACCTCGCCTTTATGCCGGCGGCTTATGTAGCTTGGCTTATGTAGCTTGGCTTATGTGAGCTGGCCTAGCGATATAGCTTGCGTATCAATGACCTTTGTGGGGTCGACCGATGCATCGCTATTTGTGTTGAAATGACTTGATGCGGTTCAGCTCGATTCGGCTTGGCGTTGTTGGCAGGCCGAGGTCGATTTCCTTATGCGGCTCTATCGAACTGTCTCTGTCAAATTGCTTCTGTCGAATTAACCTTGTCGGATTGACTTGCCAAATTGATTCGGTCGAACCGGCTGTATTGAATTGGCTCTGTTGAATCGGCTATATCGAATTGACTCTGTCCAGCGTGGCCGTGCGGGGTATGTGAACAATGTCTTTGTCGTCGTCTTCATTCCTGCTTGAGAAAACGCTGCGTACTGTAGTTCGCCGCTATTGTTTGCCGGCTGCGGCCGCTCAAGTGGACGAGGCGAATTCCGCTGGGGCGCTTGCTGTTGTGATCGAGCAAGCCAGGCAGGCGATGTCCGGCGGTGGGGTGCCTGGGGCAGGGTTGAAAGCAGACTTCACCAAAGCTCTGGCGCGGATGATAGGGGAAGCCATGCATCCGGAATCCGGGGACCCCGGTTTCCAGGCCATGGTTCTTCGGCATGGAGCGAAGCAGGTGGACGAGTATGCGTCGCTGTCTTCGCAAGCAGGGCAGGACGGTCGCTTGGTACGAGGGATGGTGAACGCCATGGCGCATCCGGCCAAGCTGCGGCGGCTTCCGTCGGGCTCGCGACGAGATGGCTTGACCCGCTTGCAAGAGGCTTTGTCTTCCGCGTCCTGGCCGGTGCTATTCGATATCGCCGGTGACCTTTTGGCCGTGCCCGAGGTCGGCAGCGAACCTTCGCTGCGGCAGGGCTTGGCCGAGCTGCAGGGCAGTGCGGCGCTGGGGCGTCTGCGGCGTCTTGATGCATTGGGGTCGGACGCGCTGGTGCACCGATATCGGTCGCTGTTGGGCAGGCATGGCCCTTGCTCGGGGAGTCCGGCGGCGCTGGAGCAGGGCCATGTTTCGCGGCGGCGCGGTGCGGCGGTCGAAGCCCTGGCCATGCGGGCGGTGGCGGCCTTGGCGGAGAGGCTGAACCAGGAAGAAGGCGCCGGGGCGGTCTATCGTGTGGTGACGTCGATGCGCGTGCCGGCTTCCGTGCCCGGCAGTTCCTATCGGGCCAAAAGCGAGTGGGATGTGGTTCTGCTCAGGCGCGCGCAGGCTGCTGCTACGGCGGGGGCTTGGGATGTTTGCCTGCTTGTGGAGGCCAAGGCGTCGGTGGATGCCGCGGTAGGGGATCTTCCACGGTTGATGCGTGGGCTGCGTTTGCTGGCTCATGCGGACGCAAGCGCCGTTTATGCGTTCGAGACGCGGCAAGGTGTAGTGCGATTGCGAGGTGCGTCGCTGAATGCGCTCAGCGCCGACGAGGCTGGCATGGCCAGAACGGTTTTGTATTGCTGCGATGTGCCGGCCGAATCGGCGCCGCGTTTGCTTGGCGCCGCCAGCCGGATGCGGCTTTTGTCCGCGCCGGCGAGCCTGGAGTTTGCCGCCGGCCTGACGAAGCAGGGAGTCGAGGACATCCAGGGGCTGGAACAGGTCTGGCATCAGCTTCTCGAATCGCCTGACTGGAGTTCTGTGCTTCATCAGTACCCCACGCTGCGCCAGGCGCGTGAGCTGATGGTGCATGCCGGCGATTTGATGGATGCCGTCCGCGATGCGATGCCGGGTGACGCCATGGCGGCCGCAATCGCTACTGGGCCTTAGCTCTGTCTGTTCTGCCGGAGCTGCCAGTACGGACAGTGTTGCCGGATAGGGCCTATGGCCGATCGCGATTGACGCGGCAAGCCCGTCCAGATAACCCTAAACAGAAAGCGAGGTAAATGAATGAAGGTCAAACGAGTGGTGTCCAACCTGGCAACGAAGGATCTCGATCTCGCCAGGTTTTTTTACCAAGACGTTCTCGGCCTGGATCTATTGATGGATCACGGATGGATACAGACCTATGGGTCCGAGGCCAAAATGACGGTACAGCTGAGTTTCGCTTCCGAGGGAGGCTCGGGCACCACTGTGCCGGATCTATCCATTGAGGTGGATGATCTTGATGAGGCCCACCGGCGCATGGAGGATGCCGGTTTTGCCGTCGAGTATGGGCCGGCCCAGGAGCCGTGGGGAGTCCGGCGTTTCTATGTCCGTGACCCGTTTGGAAGGTTGATCAACATCCTTGTTCATCTTTGATCCCGGCCGCTATGCGGCTCGTGCGACCCGTGGCGCAGCCATTGCTTCGCCACTGAATGTCGGCCGGCTTGTGATAGTCTTATGGTCCTAGCCCGCTCCAACCTGGAAGGTATCCTGAAATGGCGGAAACAAAAATGTCTTCATTCAAAACAAAATTGCTGCGCCCGGCAAGCCCCGGCAAAGACGGCTCCTGGGCCTTCCTGGTTCTGCCAAAAGCAGCCAGCGAAACCCTGCCAAGGCGCGGCCGGACATCGGTGAACGGAAGCCTCAACGGCCATCCCTTCCAAGCCACGCTCGAGCCCGACGGCCAGCTCAGTCACTGGCTGAAGGTGGACAAGACGCTGCAAGAAGCGGCCAAGGCGTCGGTCGGCGACATGGTCCAGGTGGAAATCCTTCCGGCCAGCCTCGAGCCCGAACCACAGTTGCCGGATGATCTGCAGGCAGCCCTTGCGGCGGCTCCCGAAGCCAAAGCCATGTGGGACGACACCACGACCATCGCCCGCCTGGACTGGATCCATTGGGTCGAGTCCGCCAAACAGGCCAAGACCCGGCAGACCCGCATCGCCAATGCCTGCGACATGCTCGCCTCGGGCAAGAAGCGCGTCTGCTGCTTCGATCCCTCGGGCTACTACAGCAAAAGCTTTAGCGCCCCGAAGGAAGAGCATTGACGGCTCATTGTCACATACTGCCGGCATATCACTGCACGGCACATCGCTGTCCGGCGCATCGTTGTACGGCGTATAGCGGCCCGGCATTCCATTCGCGGCCCGAGCCCTCGCGCCAGGAAGGGTAGGTGGAAATCCGCCAGTTCAGGCCTGGCGACGAGGCCGCATTGTTTCGCGTGTTCTACACCGCCATCCACGAAACCGCCGCGCGGGACTACACGCAAGAGCAAATCGACGCCTGGGCGCCCGCTGGTTTCGACATGGATCTGTGGGGCAATCGAATGCGGCAAATTCGCCCCTTCGTTGCCGAGCTCGACCATGAAATCGTAGGCTATGCGGACGTACAGCCCAACGGCTACATCGATCATTTCTTTGTGGCGGGCGCCTATCCGCGGCAGGGGATAGGCAGGCAGTTGATGCGCCGCATACACGAGCAAGCCCAGTCTTCCGGCCTGACGCAGCTACACTCAAACGTCAGCAAGACCGCCGAACCTTTCTTCGCGCTTCACGGCTTTCATGTCGTCGAGCGGAATTCCCCCGTCCGCCGGGGCGTGGTGCTACAGAACGCGCTGATGCGCAAAGACCTAGCCTGAGCCGAGCCGCATTTCGCGGTCGCTGTCAGAAGTCTCAACCAGAAGGAAGGGCGCAGAGCTACTCTGGCTGATGGCATGCGCGTGGAGCACTTGCTCGCCAGATGTCGCCAGAAAAGTGGACACCTGATTGTTGCCAGCATCGCGCGGCACGCCATCAGGATCAACGCACTGTCAGAACCTGAGGCGTGGCGGGCTGGCCTGGGCCGGGCGGAGTTTGAGCGCGCCGTGCGGCCTGTTCGGATCGGGGGCCTGAGAGGGCGCGCATGTTTGAACGAAAATGAGCCCGGGGGGCTCATTTTCGTGAGTTCGCGCCCGTCCCCCGAATCCGGACGGGCTGCGCGGGAAATTCCGGCGTAGCCGGAATCGCAGCGAGGCGAAGCACGGCCCAGGCCAGCCCACCGCGCCGGCAGAAGAAACAGGACTACTGCCGAGCATGCCCACCACGCCGGCAGAAGAAACAAAACCGCTACCGCAAGAAACGGCAAAAACCTTCAGCCCTCAATCGTCGATCCGCTTCCCCGTCTCCGGATCAAACCAATGCAAAGGATGATCCAGATCATTCCCTATCTGCACCGCCTCGCCGATCTGCACCGGGTAATCCTTCGTCAAGCCCACCGGACAGCGCAGCACAATCGGCGTATCGCCGTGGCGGCCGTGTATCAGTTGTTCCGAACCCAGAATCTCCACCATTTCAACATGCATGGGAATCCCGCTCGCATGCAGCTTGATGTGCTCCGGCCGCATCCCCATGATCACCTTGCGGCCCGCCACCGAAGCCGGCACCTGGGCCGGATCGAATTGCAGCACCGCGCCGTCCTCGTCCTTGACTTGCCGGTCGGCATCCACCAACACCGGAATCAAGTTCATCGGCGGCGAACCGATGAAGCTGGCCACGAACACCGAAGCCGGCTTCTCGAATACCTCGACCGGCGTGCCGATCTGCTCCGGCACCCCCTTGTTCATCACCACCATGCGCTCGGCCAGCGTCATCGCCTCGACCTGATCGTGCGTCACATACAGACTCGTCGTCTTCAGCCGGCGGTGCAGCTTCTGGATCTCCAGCCGCATCTGCACCCGCAGCTTCGCGTCCAGATTGGACAAAGGCTCGTCGAACAGGAAAACCTTGGGGTCCCGCACAATGGCGCGGCCCATGGCGACCCGCTGCCTTTGCCCGCCGGACAACTGCCGCGGACGGCGGTCCAGCAGATGGGCCAGCTCCAGGATCTGGGCGGCATTCTGCACCCGCGCCTTGATGTCTTCCTTGCTTAGCTTGCGTATCTTCAGACCATAGGCCATGTTGTCGAAGACCGTCATGTGCGGATACAAGGCATAGTTCTGGAACACCATGGCAATGTCGCGCTCGGCCGGTTCCAGCGTATTGACCACCTTGTCGCCTATCAGTATCTCGCCCTCGGTCACGCTCTCCAGCCCAGCGACCATGCGCATCAGGGTGGATTTCCCGCAGCCCGAAGGGCCCACGATGACGATGAACTCGCCGTCTGCAACGTCCATGTCTATGCCGTGTATGACGGAGATGCCGCCGGGATAGACTTTCTTTACGCCGCGAAAACTCAATGTAGCCATGTGCAATTCCAAATCTGTGTTTAGTGGTGCGCCGGGTGGATCGGCGGCGTTTATTTTTCTGAGTCCACCAGCCCCTTCACAAACCATTTCTGCATAAGAACCACCACCGCGACGGGCGGAATCATGGCCAGCAGGGCGGTGGCCATGACCAGGTTCCATTCGGTCACCGCGTCGCCGCCGGCGATCATGCGGCGTATGCCTATTACCACGGGGTACATGTTCTCTTGCGTGGTGATGATCAGGGGCCACAGGTACTGGTTCCAGCCGTAGATGAACTGGATGACGAAGAGGGCGGCGATGCTGGTGCGCGACAGGGGCAGCAGCACGTCCTTGAAGAAGCGCATGGGGCCCGCGCCGTCAATGCGCGCCGCCTCGATCAGTTCGTCGGGCACCGTCAGGAAGAACTGGCGAAACAGGAAAGTGGCCGTCGCCGAGGCGATCAGGGGCAGCGTCAGGCCGGAAAAGCTGTTCAGCATGCCCAGATCGGCCACCACCTTGTAGGTGGGCGCGATGCGCACCTCGACCGGCAGCATCAGCGTGACGAAGATCATCCAGAAAAAGAACATCCGGAAGCGAAAGCGGAAATACACCACGGCGAAAGCCGACAGCATGGATATCGTGATCTTGCCGATGGCGATGACCAGGGCCATGACCGTGCTGACCCACATCATGCGGGCCACGGGAGGCGTATTGGCGGCGTCGCCGACCAGGACCGCGCGGTAGTTTTCCAGGAAATGGCTGCCGGGCAGCAGCGACATGGGGGCCTGGGCCACTTCTTGCGTGGTCTGGGTCGAGGCCACGAAGGTCACGTACAAGGGGAAGGCGATGATGGCCACCCCGAGTATCAGCACGAGGTGGGTAACGATGTCGAGTATGGGGCGGCGTTCTATCATGGTTGGGTACTGTATGCGGGCGTCGGCCGACGCGTCAGTAATTGACCTTGCGGTCGATGTAGCGGAACTGCACCACTGTGAGCAGCACGACGATGATCATCAGGATGACCGATTGCGCGGCGGACGAGCCGATGTCCAGGCCCTTGAAGCCGGCGTTGTACACCTTGTAGACCAGGATGGACGTGCTGGTGCCCGGGCCGCCCTGCGTCATGATGTCGATGACGGCGAAGGTGTCGAAGAAGGCGTAGATCACGTTGATGACCAGCAGGAAGAAAGTGGTCGGCGACAGCAAGGGGAATACGATGGTCCAGAAACGGCGGGCCGGGCTGGCGCCGTCGATGGCCGCCGCCTCGATCAAGGATCGCGGTATGGATTGCAGGCCTGCCAGGAAGAACAGGAAATTGTAGGAAATCTGTTTCCAGACCGAGGCCAGCACGACCAGTATCATGGCGTCGTCGGCATCCAGCCTGGGGTTCCAGGCGACGCCGGCGTCGCTCAGGAAAACGGCCAATATGCCGACCGAGGGCGAAAACAGGAATAGCCACAAGACGCCCGCCACGGCGGTGGCGACCGCATAGGGCCAGATCAGCAGGGTCTTGTACAAGCCGGCGGCCTTGACGACGCGATCGGCCATGACGGCCAGCAGCAGCGAAATGCTTAGCCCCAGCACGGCGACCAGCACTGAAAACAGCGCGGTCACCTTGAATGAATCGGTGTAATCCGAGTTTGAAAACAGCTCGATGAAGTTGTCCAGCCCCACGAACTGGGACGAGAGGCCGAAAGGGTCCTCGATCCGGAACGACTGCCACATGGCTTGCCCTGCGGGCAGGAAAAAGAAAATGACCGTGATCGCCAGCTGCGGCGCAAGCAGCAGGTAGGGCAGGGTTTTATGGCTGAAGACGACGCGTTTTTCCATGAGGAAGCCGGCAAAAAAAGGCGCTATTGTTGCATAAGTGAAAAACCGTGAGTAATGGCCGGGCTGCGGACATGACTCACGGCTGCGATTTTAGTTCAAGCGTTTACTTGACGCTTTTCTGGAATCGCTCCAGCAGCTCGTTGCCGCGCTTGACCATGTTTGCCAGGCCGGCCTCGGGAGCGACCTTGCCGGAGAAGATTTGCTCCATTTCGCCGTCTTCGATGTCGCGGATTTGCGGCAGGTAGCCCAGGCGGATGCCGCGCGAGTTTTCCGTCGTGGTGGCGTCCAGTTGCTTGACGGCGATTTCGGTGCCGGGGTTCTTGTCATAGAAGCCCGATTTCTTGGTCAGCTCGTAACCAGCCTTGGTGACCGGCACATAGCCTGTGCCCTGGTGCCATTCGGCGGCCTTTTCGGGGCTGGAGATGAACTTGAAGAACTTGGTCACGCCTTTATAGACTTCCGGGCTCTTCTTGGCGAACACCCATAGCGAAGCGCCGCCGATGATGGTGTTCTGCGGAGCGCCCTTGACGTCGTCGTAGTAAGGCAGGGTGGATGTGCCGAACGCGAAGCCGCCCGTCTTGATGATGTTGGCCCGGTTGCCGCTGGAACCGGTGAACATGCCGCATTTGCCCGAGGTGAAGAGGGCGCCGGATGCGTCGCCGCGGCCGCCGTAGGTGAAGGTGCCTTCCTTGGACATATTGGCCAGGAACGTCATGTGACGCACATACAAGGGCTTGTCGATCTGCAAACGGGCGTCCAGGCCGCCGAAGCCGTTATCCTTGGAAGCATAGGGCGTGTTGTGCCAGGCACCGAAGGTTTCCAGCTGGATCCAGGAAGGCCACGAGGTGGTGTAGCCGCATTCCAGGCCGGCGGCGCGCAGCTTCTTGCCGGCTTCGGCCACTTCCTTCCAGGTCTTGGGCGGCTTTTCAGGATCCATGCCGGCCTTCTTGAAGGCATCCTTGTTGTAGTAGAAAACGGGAGTCGAGCTGTTGAAGGGCATGGACACCAGCTTGCCGTTCGACGAGGAATAGTAGCCCGCGACAGCGCCCAGGAAGTCGGCCGGATTGATGGGGTCGCCCGCCTTTTCGGACATTTCCTGGACCGGCTGGATGGCGCCCTTGGCGTACATCATGGTGGCGGTACCCACTTCGAACACCTGCAGGATGTCCGGAGCATTGCCGGCACGGAAAGCCGCGATGCCGGCATTCATGGATTCGCCGTAAGCGCCCTTGTAGATGGCGTGCACTACATAGTCCGACTGGCTTTTATTGAATTCGTCGACCAGGCCGTTGACGCGCTCGCCCAGGGCGCCCTGCATGGAGTGCCAGAAGTTGATGTCGGTGGCCGCGTGGGCCGACCCGATACCGGCGATCATGCCGGCCAGGGATAGTGCAAAAAGCTTTGCTCGCATTTGATGTTCTCCTGAAAAAACCTGTTCCGTCCCAGCCTGATTGGCCGGCGACCGTCTTTCGTAAGCGCTATAAGCTTATGACTTGTTTATGACGTTGGCGTGACTGTAACGACAATTCACGCGGCGGGTCAATGCAAAAAAACCCGCGCTCCCCTGGGAAAACCGTACAATATCGGGCTTATGAATCAAGAACTCTCCATAGCCTTTATCGGTGGCGGCAATATGGCCACCGCCCTGGCCTCCGGCCTCATCGGCAAGCGCTGCGGCGCGCACGACATCCACGTCATCGACCCCAATCAGTCCGTCCTGGAATCATGGCGTCAGCAGGGCACGACGACCGCGCCCGCGCCCGATGCGGCACTGTCCAGCCGCCGCGTGTGGATCTTCGCCGTCAAGCCCCAATACCTGAAGGCGGCCGTCGAAAGCTGCCGGCCTTTCCTGGGTGAGGATACGCTGGTCATCAGCATTGCCGCCGGGGTTTCCGCCGAAACGCTGGGCCAGTGGCTGGGCGGGGCGGGGCGGCCCTGGACCCGCCTGGTGCGTTGCATGCCCAACACCCCCGCCCTGATCGGTTCGGGCGCCAGCGGCCTGATGGCTTTGGGCGGCGCCTCGGATGACGACAAGGCCGTGGCGCAGCAGCTTCTGCGCGCCGTGGGTGAAGTGGTCTGGGTGGAGAACGACGCCCAGATCGACGCGGTCACCGCCTTGTCGGGCAGCGGGCCGGCTTATGTCTTCCTTTTCCTGGAGTCCTTGATCAAGGGCGGCGTCGATCTGGGACTGAGCGACGATCAGGCCCGCAGCCTGGCCCTGGCCACCCTGAACGGGGCCACGCAGTTGGCGGCTCTGTCGCACGAAAGCCTGGCCGTCCTGCGCGAGCGCGTCACCTCCAAGGGCGGCACCACCGCCGCGGCGCTGGAAGTGCTGAACGGCAAGGGCTTTCCGGCCATAGTCCAGCAGGCCATGCAGGCGGCTCGCCAGCGGGCCGCCGAGCTGTCCAGGGAATCCGCCCAGTAAATTTTGCGCTGTGCGGCCCGGCCTTGCGCCGGGCGCGCAGGCCTCAAATACGCTCTTTCCAGGCTGAAATAAAGACGCCGCCGTAAGGGCTTATCCGTAGTGACATGCTCTCAGTGTATCGTCAGAATACGCTAGCCGTTTCAGGCGGAAGCTAATAACATGGCTTGCCGTAACAAAGCACGTGAGTTCGTAACATGAATTCGCTTATACGGCAGGCTCAACCGGAGATTTGCAGGCATGAAGTTGCTAAAACGAGTATCACCCCTAGTCGTGGCCCTGGCCGCCATGACCCTTGCCGGCAGCGCCTTGGCCGCCGATACCATCAAGATCGGCATTCCCCAGCCCATGACCGGGCCAGCTACCCAATACGGCGATCAAATCCAGGCCGGCGCACTGACAGCCATTGAAGCCATCAATGCCGCGGGTGGCGTCAAGGGCAAGAAGCTCGAACCCCTGCTCATCGACGACGGTTGCGAGCCCAAGCAGGCCGTTCCCGCCGCCAACCGCGTCATCAATTCCGGCGCCAAGTTCGCCGTGGCCCACGCCTGCTCGGGCACGACCGTGCCCGCCGTGAACGTCTACGAACAAGAGGGCATCGTCGCCATCACTCCGGGAGCCACCTCGCCGCTGGTCACCGACACCATCAAGCCGCATTATTTCTTCCGCACCATAGGCCGCGACGACCAGCAAGGCCCGTTCGCCGCCAACTACATCATCAAGCACCTCAAGCCCAAGACGGTCGCCATCCTGCACGACAAGCAAACCTACGGTTCGGGCGTGGCCACGCAAGTGCGCGACAACCTCACCAAGGGCGGCACCAAAGTGGCTCTGTTCGAGGGCATCAACGTGGGCGACAGCGATTACTCCGCCGTCATCACCAAGCTGAAGTCGCTCAACGCCGACCTGATCTATTTCGGCGGCTACCACGCCGAGCTCGGCCTGCTGCTGCGCCAGGCGCGTGAACAAGGCCTCAAGACCCAATTCATGGGCCCTGAAGGTGTGGCCAACAAAGACCTGGTCGCCATCGCCGGCCCCGCCGTGGAAGGCTTGCTGGTTACGCTGCCCTCCGACTTCACCAAGCTGCCCGGCAACGAAAAGGTTCTGGAAAACTTCAAGAAAGCCAAGCGCAGCCCGGACGGCGCCTTCACCCTTACCGCGTATGCAGCCGTGCAGATCCTGGCCGACAGCATCAACGCCGTGGGCGAAGACCCCACCAAGGTGGCCGACTACATGCACAAGAACACCTTCAACACCGCTATCGGCAAAGTCGAATACGACGCCAAGGGCGACCTGAAGGAATTCGAGTTCGCCGTCTTCAAGTGGGACAAGGCCGGCAACCTCGAGCAGCTTAAACTCTAAACATCACGCTGCGTGCTCCAGCCCGTTCAAGGCTGGAGCATTTCTTTTCCCTGCTTGGCTTGCAGCCGCCTGCACGGCCAACGTTCCGCAAAGACCTGCTTTATGTCTGAACTCATACCCCAACTTGCGCAACAGCTGTTCAACGGCTTGTCGCTGGGCGCCATCTACGCGCTTATTGCCATCGGCTACACCATGGTCTACGGCATTATCGGCATGATCAATTTCGCGCACGGCGAAATCTACATGATAGGCGCGTACGTGGGCCTGGTCACCTTGTCCGCCATTGGGGTCAACAGCGGCTTGCCGCTGCCCGTGCTTATCCTGATCATGCTGATCATCGCCGTGCTGGTCACGGGCGTGTACGGCTACGCAACTGAAAAAGTCGCTTATGCGCCGCTGCGCAACGGGCCGCGCCTGGTGCCGCTGATTTCCGCCATCGGCATGTCCATCTTCCTGCAAAACTGGGTGGCCATCGGCCAGGGCGCGCGCGACATGGCCGTTCCGGCCCTGGTCAACGGCTCGTTGCAGTTCCAGATGGGTTCCGATTTCGTCATCACCGCGCCGTATTCGCGCATCATGATCATCGTCGTCACCATCCTGCTGATGGTGGCGCTGTCCCTGTTCATCAAGTATTCGCGCCTGGGGCGCGCCTCGCGCGCCTGCTCGCAGGACCTGCGCATGGCCAACCTGCTGGGCATAGACACCAACCGCATCATTTCCTTCACCTTCGTCATCGGCGCCATGCTGGCGGCGGTCGGCGGGGTCCTGATCGCGCTGGCCATAGGCAAGCTCAACCCCTTCATCGGCTTCATCGCCGGCATCAAGGCCTTCACCGCGGCGGTGCTGGGCGGCATAGGCAGCATTCCGGGCGCCATGCTGGGCGGCGTGCTGCTGGGCCTGGCGGAAACCTTCGCCGCCGCCTATATCTCGTCCCAGTACAAGGATATCGTCGCCTTCGGCCTGCTGGTCTTCATCCTGCTGTTCCGGCCCACCGGCCTGCTCGGCAAACCCGAAGTGGAAAAAGTGTAATGGGTAACAACATCAAGAACGCGCTGATCGCGGCCTTCATGGCCGGGGTCATCATCGCGCCCGTCTTCGGCCTGCAGATCGTGCGCAGCGGCATGCAGACTCACTTGCAGCCCGAATGGAACATGATCCTCGGCGGCATGGCCATCGTGTTCGTATTCCAGGTCGTCAGGCCCTTCCTGGCCCGCCTGTTCAAGCGCGGCGGCAAGCCGCGCAGCTTGCCGGTGATGACCGAACCCGTGCGGCGCGGAATGATCTTCCTGCTGATCGCCATTGCGCTGATCTGGCCCTTCTTTACCGGCCGGGCGCAGGTCGACATCGCCACCCTGGTGCTCATCTACATCATGCTGGGCCTGGGCCTGAACATCGTGGTCGGTTTCGCGGGCCTGCTGGACCTGGGCTTCGTGGGCTTTTATGCCGTCGGCGCCTACACCTATGCCTTGCTCTACCACTGGGCCGGCTGGGGTTTCTGGGAAGCGCTGCCTTTCGCCGGCGCCATGTCGGCGCTGTTCGGCTTCCTGCTGGGCTTTCCCGTGCTGCGGCTGCGCGGCGACTACCTGGCCATCGTCACCCTGGGCTTCGGTGAGATCATTCGCCTGCTGCTGATCAACCTGTATGCCCTGACGGGCGGGCCCGACGGCATCTCCGGCATACCCAAGCCCACCGTGCTGGGCTTTCCCATGGCGCGCCGCGCGCCCGAGGGCGTCACTACCTTCCACCAACTGGTGGGCTGGAATTTCGACAACCAGGACGTCATCATCTATCTGTACCTGATGGCCTTGTGCCTGGCCCTGCTGACGCTTTTCGTATCCAACCGGGTCATACGCATGCCCATAGGCCGGGCATGGGAAGCCCTGCGCGAAGACGAGATCGCCTGCCGCTCGCTGGGCCTGAATCCCACGCGCATCAAGCTGTCCGCCTTCACCATGGGCGCCATGTTCGCCGGCTTCGGCGGCGCCTTCTTCGCGGCGCGCCAGGGTCTGGTCAATCCCGAATCCTTCACCTTCATGGAATCGGCGCTGATCCTGGCCATCGTCGTGCTGGGCGGCATGGGCTCGCAGGTGGGCGTCATCCTGGCCGCCATCCTGCTTACCGTGGTGCCCGAGATAGCGCGCGAGTTCGCGGAATACCGCATGTTGATTTTTGGTTTGGTGATGGTCTTGATGATGATGTGGCGCCCGCAAGGCCTGCTGCCCGTCAAGCGCCCGCAGGTGGAGTTGAAAGTATGAGCGAGGTATTGCTTAAGGTATCTGGCCTTACGATGCGCTTCGGCGGCCTGCTGGCGGTCGACCAGGTCGAGTTCGACGTCAAGCGCGACGAAGTCTTTGCCATCATCGGCCCCAACGGCGCCGGCAAGACCACCGTGTTCAATTGCGTCGGCGGCTTCTACAAGCCCACCACGGGCACCATACAGATGGACGGCAAGCGCATCAACGGCCTGCCCAGCCATAAAGTAGCCCAGCAGGGCCTAGTCCGCACCTTCCAGAACGTGCGCCTGTTCAAGAACCTGACCGTTCTTGAAAACCTGCTGGTCGCGCAGCACACCCACATCGAAACCAGACTGCTGCCCGGCCTGTTCAAAGTGCCGTCCTATCGCCGCTCCGAGCAAGAAGCGCAAAAGAACGCCGTCGACTGGCTGGACTTCATGGGCATACGGCAGTTCGCCAACCGCGAAGCCGGCAACCTGGCCTACGGCCACCAGCGCCGCCTGGAAATCGCCCGCTGCATGATCACCCGGCCGCGCCTGCTGATGCTGGACGAACCGGCGGCGGGGCTCAACCCCCAGGAAAAACGCGACCTGCAACAGCTCATCGACCAATTGCGCCGCGAATTCGGCGTGGCCGTCCTGCTCATCGAGCACGACATGAGTCTGGTCATGGGCGTTTCCGATCGCATCCTGGTCATGGAGCACGGCAAACCCATCACCACCGGCCTACCGGCCGAAGTACGCGTCGACCCTCGCGTCATCAAAGCTTATCTGGGGGAAGAATAAGTGCTCAAGCTCCAAAACGTACATACCTACTATGGTGCTATCCAGGCGCTTAACGATGTTTCGGTCGAGGTCAACAAAGGCGAAATCGTCACCCTCATCGGCGCCAACGGCGCGGGCAAGACCACACTGCTCATTACCGTCTGCGGTTCGCCCCGGGCCAGCAGCGGTTCCATCGAATTTCTGGGCGAAGACATCACCCACGCCGACACGCACACCATCATGCGCAAAGGCATCGCCATCTCGCCCGAAGGCCGCCGCGTCTTTCCCGACCTGACCGTCTCCGAGAACCTGAAGATGGGCGGCTTCTTCCTAAAAGCCAAAGAGATCGAAGAGGGCCTGGAACACGTCTACGACCTGTTCCCCCGCCTGCGCGAACGCGCCAACCAGCGCGCCGGCACCATGTCGGGCGGCGAACAGCAAATGCTGGCCATCGGCCGCGCGCTGATGACCAAGCCCACCTTGCTGCTGCTGGACGAGCCCACGCTGGGCCTGGCGCCGCTCATCATCGCGCAGATCTTCGAGATCATCCGCACCATACGCGACGAGGGCGTCACCGTCTTCCTGGTCGAGCAAAACGCCAACAAAGCCCTGCAAGTCGCCGACCGCGGCTACGTGCTGGAAACCGGCAAGGTCGTCCTGGCCGACACCGGCGCGAATCTGCTGATCAACGACGAAGTCCGCAAGGCCTACCTGGGCGCCTAGCATGGCAAAGACCGGGGCTCCGGCCCCGGTATGCCAGCCAGCTTGGGGACATTCGAGCACATTACGAGCGGCGAGGCCTTGCTCGGCTAAGAGGTGCAATCTTGCTTTAGCGGGCCACGGGGAGCGCTCTGTTTTTTGCTTTTAATATCTTTGGCGCGCCAGAACTGACGCGGTCGACGCTGCAGTCAAATCAAAATATGGCCTTTAGCCTTCGGCAGGCGATTCCACCACTTCAAGGCGCGGCGGGCCAGCCCGGGCCGCGCGATCTTTGAGCAAGCCGCAGGCCCGGCTTGGAAGCGGGGGCCTAAGAGTGCGCGCTGTCTGAACAAATGATCAGTCCGGGGGACTGGTCATTTGTGAGTTCGCGCACGTCCCCCGCTGGAGAGCCGGGACAAGGGTAGCCCGAAGGGCCGCAGCGATGTGAGCGCGGCCCGGGCTGGTCTGCCGCGCCGCTCAAGAAACCAACAGCGCGGTTCAAGAAACCGAAGCCAGCATGCCGGTCGATTCAACACATCAGCCGGCCATCTGCAAACCCGAGGCTGCAACCCCGATGGAACGCAGCCTCCATCAGCCTATCAGGCAAGAAATCAAGAAAGCCCCTGCGCCTTCAACGCCGCCTGCACCCCAGCATCCGCCTCCATGCGCGCATAGAAAGCCTGCAGATTCTTCATCGAAGCAAGATCGACATTCTTCGCCTTCGCCCAGCGCAGCACCGTATACAAATACGGATCCGCCACCGAACGCGTCCCCGCGATCCAGTCCTTGCCTTCCAGTTGCTTCTCGGCCACCCCGAACAACTGCAACAGCTTCGCCGCCGACGTCTCGGTCAGCTTGCGCTGAAACGCCTCATTGTCGCCAGCGAAATAACCCGCCGCGAAAATATTCCCGAACGTCCGGTGAATGTCCGCATTCACCAGGCACAGCCAGCGCCGCACCTCGGCACGCCCGCGCGGCGTATCGGGCATCAACCCCGCCTGCGGATTCAACTCCGCCAAGTATTCCAGTATCGCAACACTTTGCGTCAGCACCAGATCGCCGTCCACCAGCACCGGCACCGCGCCCAGCGGATTCAAAGCCAGGAACGGAGGCTGCTTCAGCTCATCGCGGCCCACCGCCTGAGCCTCATAAGGCTTGCCTATCCATTCCAGCGTAATGTGCGATGCAAGAGGGCAGGCGCCCGGCAGATAATAAAGCTTCATTGTTTCTTCCCTTTCAGACATGGATTAAGGACGCAAATGCGTAGCAAGAAAAGCGTCCATACGCTCATAGAACTCGAACTTGTTTTCAACATTGTGAAAACCGTGCCCCTCGTTTTCCTTCAGCATGTACTCCACCTCGACCCCGCGTGAACGCAGCGCCGCGACCATCTGATCGCTTTCATCCTTGTTCACGCGCGGATCATGCGCCCCTTGCGCAATGAACAGCGGCGTACTGATCTTGTCCGCATTCAGCGCCGGCGACGTCGCCTCCAGCCGCTCGCGGTCCGCGTCCGGATCGCCCACCATGCTGTGCATCTTGGTCAGCATAGGCTTCCAGTAGGGCGGAATCGTACTCATGAAGGTCAGCAAATTGGACACACCCACATAGTCTACTGCTGCCGCGTACAGTTCGGGCGTATAGCATATGCCCGCCAGCGTCGCATAGCCGCCGTAGCTGCCGCCATAGATGGCAATCCGCTCCCGATCGGCTATGCCCTGCGCGATCAGCCATTCCACGCCATCCGTGATGTCGTCCTGCATGCTCAGCCCCCATTGCCCGAAGCTGGCTTCCCAGAACTTGCGGCCATAGCCCGTCGACCCGCGGAAATTCATTTGCAGCACGCAATAGCCGCGATTGGCCAGGAACTGGGCTTCCGGATTGAAGCCCCAGCCATCCCGCGCCCACGGCCCGCCGTGTGGGTTCACGATGCAGGGCAAGCCCTGCGCCGGCCGGCCTTGCGGCAGCGTCAGGTAGCCGTGTATGGTCAGGCCGTCGCGCGATACGTACTGTATGGGGCGCACCGGCGCCATGTCGGCTTCCGCCAGCACCGGGTTGATGTCGCCCAGCTTTTCCAGCGTATCGTTTACCGCATCGTAGATGTAGCGGCTGCCGGGGCTGCGATCGTTATAGGCGGCGATGATGAACTTGTTTTCATCGCGCGTGCCGCTCTGGAATGAAATGTCGTAGCCCGGCAGCTTGGCCGACACCCGCGCGTAGCGTTGCGCGCTGATGTCATCGAAGAAGTGATATTGAGGCTTGTCGGTCTGGTAGGCCGCCAGGGCCAGCACCTTGCGCAAGCGCGAATACGCCGCGCCGTCCAGATCGTGGCCGTCGGCCTGGAAAATTACCGTTTCGTCGTCCGGCGCGGCCGGGTCTATCCGCACCAGGGCCAGGCAGTCGCGGCCTCGGTTGCTCAGTGCGTAGAAGCCGAGATTATCGAAGTCGAAGAATTCGGGGCTGACCACCGTGCGGAAATCGGTGGTGATGATGGGCCGAAAGGCCTGATCCTCGGTGTCGCGATACAGCAGGGTGGTGTGCAGGCCGTCGCTGGCAATACCGGCGCGCACCCGTCCCAGGTGATCGGTTTGCCAGCCGACGATGCTGCCGGGGTTCTCGGCCACCAGCGTCAACTCGCCCGTGCGCAGGTCGGCCCGGTAGATGTCGAAGACTTCCGGATTGCGGCCGTTGTGGCTGATCAGGACATGGTCGGGGTCGTCGGGAAGGTCGTCCTGTATGCCGGCCCGCACGCCCGGAAACGGAGTCAGGTCGGTCAGCTTGCCCGTCGCGGCATTCACGGCCAGCACGTGAAAATTTTCGTCGCCGTTGAAATCCTTTTCGTAGATGACGGTATCGGAACCCTTCCAGAAGAACTGGGCGATGTCTCTTTCGGTTTCCGCCGTCAGGCGCCGCGCGGGCCCGGTTGGAGTGCTGCCTTGCAGCGCTTGCACAAATACGTTCATGCGTACCGGCCCGCCGTCCACGCTGACCGGTTCCATGAAGCCCAGCGTGGCGCCATCCTCGGACAAGCGGAAAAAACCACGATCGGGGTTGCGGAAAAAATCCTGGACGGCGTACTTTCTTGGCGGCATGGGCGTAGGCTTCCTTGGGGCGCGGCACGCCGCGCCTGCTTGAGAAATGAGAGAATCCCATTACTATATCGGATTACCGCGCACACCTAGCGCATACCGTAACGGAAGGATTTCTCATGGCTGATAGACCCCTGCAGGTGGTGTTCCTGGATCGGGAGACCATTGCCCCGCAAACCGTTTTGCGCCCGCTGTCGTTCGAGCACGAACTGAAGGTTTTCGGCCGCACACGACGCGAGCAGGTGGCCGAACGCATCGCCGATGCGGACATCGTCATTACCAACAAAGTGCCAGTGCGGCAGGAAGCCATTGAGCAGGCCGGCCACCTGAAGCTGGTGGCCGTGGCCGCCACCGGCACCGACAACGTCGACCTTGCCGCTTGCGCGAAGCGCGGCGTAACGGTCTCCAATATACGCGGATACGCCGTGCACACCGTGCCGGAGCACACCTTCGCGCTCATCTTCGCGCTGCGCCGCAGCATCGTCGCCTATCGCGAGTCGGTCAAGGCCGGGCGCTGGTACGACGCCCAGCAGTTTTGCTACTTCGACTACCCCATCAAGGATCTGTCCGGGTCGACGCTGGGCATCATAGGCGAGGGCGCGCTGGGCCAGTCGGTGGCGGCCATAGGGCGGGCGCTGGGCATGCGCGTGCTTTTCGCCGCCCGCAAGGGGGCAGGCAAGCAGGGCAGCCTGTACACCCCGTTCGAGCAACTGCTTGCGGAAAGCGACGTCATCACCCTGCATTGCCCCCTGAACGACCAGACCCGCAATCTGATCGGCGCGGCCGAGTTCGCGCTGATGAAGCGCAAGCCGCTGCTGATCAATACCGCGCGCGGCGGCCTGGTCGACGAACAGGCGCTGGCCGAAGCCTTGCGCTCCGGGCAACTGGGCGGCGCGGGCTTCGACGTTACTGCCCCCGAGCCTCCTGAAAACAATCATGTGCTGGTGCAGTTGCTGGACCAGCCCAACTTCATCCTGACTCCGCACGTCGGCTGGGCCAGCGAAGAAGCCATGCAAGGCCTGGCCGACCAGCTCGTGGACAACATCGAAGCCTTCCATCGCGGCGCTCCCCGCAATGTGGTGGCGGGCTAGAGCCTGTTGACAGACCCTGGAATCCACATCGAGTATTTCCCTTTTCCATCAAGGTTTCCCTAAATGCGTGTTGTGATTGCTCCTGATTCCTTCAAAGAAAGCCTGAGCGCGGCGGCGGTGGCGGCCGCCATCGCCGCCGGCGTGCGCGATGCCTTGCCGGGGGCCGAGACGGTTTGCGTCCCCATGGCCGACGGTGGCGAAGGCTCACTCGATGCCGTCCTGGCGGCCAGCTCCGGAGAACGCCGGCGGGTCGCCGTGCTGAATGCCAACGGGCTGCCTTGCGACGCCAGCTGGGGCTGGCTGGGCGAGGGCAGGGCATTTATTGAAATGGCCGCCGCCGGCGGGCTGGAGCAAATTCCGCCCGCCGAGCGCCGACCCTTGCAGGCCAGCAGCTACGGCGTGGGGCAGTTGATCAAGGACGCGCTGGACGCCGGCGCCCGGCACATTGTGCTGGGCCTGGGCGGTAGCGCCACCAACGATGCCGGCGCCGGCTTGCTGCAGGCCCTGGGCGTGCGTCTGCTGGACAAGCAAGGCCAGGAGCTGCCGGCGGGCGGCGCGGCCTTGCAGATGCTGGACCGCCTGTCGCTGGACGGCGTCGATCCGCGCCTGGAACATGTCGAGTTTGAAATCGCCGTCGATGTCGATAACCCCTTGTGCGGCGAGCGCGGGGCATCGGCTATTTTCGGCCCCCAAAAGGGCGCGTCCCCGGCCGACGTCGCCGTCCTGGACGCGGCCATCAGCCACTTCGCCGACGTATGCGCGCGGCAGTTCCACAAGGACGAGCGCAACGTGCCCGGCATGGGCGCGGCGGGCGGCCTGGGCTTCGCGGTCAAGACCTGCTTCAAGGCCCGCTTCAGGCCCGGCGTGGAATTGGTGGCCGAATTGCTGGGGCTGGCGCAGGCCATGCAAGGCGCCGACCTGGTGTTTACCGGCGAAGGCCGCATGGATGCGCAAACCTTGCTGGGCAAGACGCCGGCCGGCGTCGCCCGCTACGCGCAACGCCAGGGCATCCCCGTCTTCGCCATCGCCGGATCCCTGGGCGAAGGTTACGAGGCCTTGTACGCGGCGGGCATTACCGCGGCGTTCAGCCTTGCGCCCGGCCCCATCACGCTGGAGCGGGCCTGCGCGCAAGCCGAAGGCTATCTGCGCCAGCGCGCGAGCGATTGCACGCGGGTATGGCTGTCGGGGCGGTCCGCCACAGCGGTCGCCAACTGATTCGCCGCGTTTTCCAGGGCCGTAATTCATGATCCAAGCTCCCGACTTTTCCCTGCAAGGCAAGCTGGCCCTGATCACCGGCTCGACCCAGGGCCTGGGCCTGGCCATTGCCCGGGCCTATGCGGCCAGCGGCGCGCGCGTCGTCATCAACGGTCGCCGCGAAGATCGTGTACAGGCCATTGTGGGCGCACTGGCCAAGGAAGGCTGCGCCGCCCACCCCTTCGTCTGCGACATCGGCGACCTTGCCGGCCAGGCCGAGGCTTTCCAGGCCTTGCGCGAACGCGTCGGCACGCCCGACATCGTGGTTCACAACGTGGGCATACGCATACGCAAGGCCTTGGCGGAGGCCACGCTGGCGGACATGCTGGAACTGGTCAACGTCGACCTGCTTGCCGCGCTGCATCTTTCCAAGCTGGCGGCCGCCGCTATGCTGGAGCACCGCCTGCCGGGCCGTTTCATTACGCTTACCTCGATCGCGGGCGAACTGGCGCGGGCCGGCGATGCCATCTATCCGGTCGCCAAACAGGGCCTGGCCGGCATGGTGCGCGCCCTGGCGGTCGAATACGGCGGGCAGGGCATTACCAGCAATGGCATAGCGCCCGGCACTTTCGCCACCGAGACCAATGCCGAGTTGGCCAACGATCCCCTCAAAGGGCCTATCGTGGTCGGGCGCAATCCCATGGCGCGCTGGGCCGATCCTTCCGAGATCGCCGGCGCCGCCGTCTTTCTGGCCTCGCCCAGCGCCTCGTACGTGAACGGCCACATCCTGGTGGTGGACGGCGGCTTCTCCATCACGTTCTAGATCGGCGCGCGGCAGTTGCGCTCGTTGGCGCCCAGGAACGGCCTTCGTCCGGCCGACAATGCGTCGGACAGGGCGCGGACAGCGGCTTATTCGCCGGCTCAGGCGCCCAACCGGGCTTTCAGGTAATCCACGAAGGCGCGCACCGCGCGCGGCACATAGGCACTATAAGGGCGGATGGCGTAGATGGCGTCGCCGAAGGCTCCCACCGGCCTCCAGCCCGCCAGCACCTGAACCAGCGTGCCCGCGTCGACTTCTTCCTGTGCGCTGAAATCGGGCAGGAGGGCGATGCCCTGGCCGGCCAGGGCCAGCTCGCGCAGCGCCTCGCTGTTGTTGGCGCAGAAATTGCCCCGCAGCGCCACGCTGCGTCGCTCGTCGGGATGCCGGACGTGGGCAAAGCTCCAGGCCGGCGCGGCCGCTGAACGCAGGTAGTAAAGGCAATTGTGGCCCGCCAGATCCTCGGGGATTTTGGGCGTGCCGCGCGTGGCCAGATAGCCTGGAGTGGCGACCAGCAAGGTGCGGGTGGGGCGCAGCAGCCATGCCACATGCGTTTCAGGAATCCGGTCGGCATGCCGTATGGCCAGGTCGAAACCTTCCTGGGCCAGCGAGCTCAGGTGGTCGGAGAGTTCGATTTCAATACGCACGTCGGGGCAGTCGCGCAGAAAGTCGCTGATGAGCGGGATGATCTTCTGCCGTCCCAACGCCACAGGAGCCGTAAGGCGCACAACGCCCCTGGGCTCCTGCGCCAGGTCGCGGATGCTATGGAAGTTCTGCTCGATGGCCAGGAAGGCCTGCCGGGTGCCGTCGACCAAGGCCTGGCCGGCTTCCGTCAGCCGCACGCTACGGGTCGTGCGGCGCACCAGCGCCACCCCCGACAATTGCTCCAGCTCGGCGATGCGCAGGCTGACCGCGCCCTTGCTGACCCCCAGCCGTTTGGCGGCCGCGGTATAGCTGCCGGCGGCGCCCAGGGTGCCCAGCCAGTATATGTGCGACCACAATAATTCCTTCTGATGTTCCTTCATGGGCTTCCTTGACGACCAGGGCAGGGCGGCCTGTGTGCCGGGCGCCCGGCAAACAGCTCCCGGGCAACCATGTGCCGCATCCGGCATTGTCTAATAAATTAAACAATGTATCCAGCCGCAAGGCCTTGTACGGGGTGGGCCCGCTACCTATACTTTTCCCATTTCCGCATCCACCAGGAGACTGTAGTGAAAGACCAGAACACCAAGGCTGCTCCCATTGCCGCCTATACAGACAGCAGCGATGTCGTCAATTTCATAGGCGGCCGGCTGCAGCCGGCCAGCGGCGGGCGCAAGCAGGACGTGTTCAATCCCTCGCTGGGCCAAGTGGCCCGGCAGGTGGCGCTGTCCACGCAAGACGACGTGAATGCGGTGGTGGCCGCGGCCAAGGCGGCCGCGCCTGCCTGGGCCGACATGCCGCCGGTGCGCCGCGCGCGCATCATGTCGCGCTTCCTGCGCCTGATGAACGACAACGTCGACACCATGGCGGCGATGATCACGGCCGAACACGGCAAGGTCTTCACCGATGCGCAGGGCGAGGTCGCACGCGGCATCGACGTGATCGAGTTCGCTTGCGGCATACCCCAGTTGCTCAAGGGCGACTACACCGAGCAGGTTGCGCACGGCATCGACAACTGGACCATGCGCCAGCCGCTGGGCGTGGTGGCCGGCATCACCCCCTTCAACTTTCCCTGCATGGTGCCATGCTGGATGTTTCCCGTGGCCATCGCCGCGGGCAACACCTTCATCCTGAAGCCCAGCGAACGCGATCCCAGCGTCTCGCTGCTCATGGCCAGGCTGTTCCAGGAAGCCGGCTTGCCCGACGGCGTGTTCAACGTGATCCAGGGCGACAAGGTGGTGGTGGACGGCCTGCTGGAGCACCCCGACGTGGCGGCGCTGAGCTTTGTCGGCTCGACGCCCATTGCGCAATACATCTACGAGCGCGGCGCGCATTTCGGCAAGCGGGTGCAGGCCCTGGGCGGAGCCAAGAACCATATGATCATCCTGCCCGATGCCGACATCGAGCGTACGGTGGATGCCTTGGTGGGCGCGGCCTACGGGTCGGCGGGCGAGCGCTGCATGGCCATCTCCGTGGCGGTCCTGGTCGGCGACGTGGGCAAGAAGATACTGCCGGCCCTGGTGGAGCGCACCAAGTCATTGAACATCAAGGACGGCATGAATCTGGACGCCGAGATGGGCCCGGTGGTCACCAAGGATGCCCAGCAGCGCATAGAACGCTATATCGGCCTGGGGGTGGAGCAGGGCGCCGAATTGCTGGTCGACGGCCGTGGCTACAAAGTGCCCGGCCACGAAAACGGCTTTTATGTGGGCGGCACCTTGTTCGACAAGGTCACGCCGGACATGAAGCTGTACAAAGAAGAAATCTTCGGCCCGGTCCTGGCTTGCGTCCACGTGGACGATCTGGGCGCGGCCATCGACCTGGTCAACCGCCATGAGTTCGGCAACGGCGTGTCCTGCTTCACCAGCGACGGCCATGCCGCCCGCGAGTTCGCGCGGCGCATACAAGTGGGCATGGTGGGCGTGAACGTGCCCATCCCCGTGCCCATGTCCTGGCACGGCTTCGGCGGATGGAAGCGCAGCCTGTTCGGCGACACCCATGCCTATGGTGAGGAGGGCGTGCGCTTCTACACCAAGCAGAAGTCCGTCATGCAGCGCTGGCCTGAAAACATCACCAAAGGCAATGAGTTCATCATGCCCACCATGTAGGCCGGGAAATGGCGCGGCCCCCGGCCGGCGCCGCGCAATCACGAAAGGCGGAGGCTTTGCGGCTCCGCCTTCTTGTTTGCATAAGTAGTACAGTTACAGCATTCCCACTGTTCCCTTCGAGAGCGTTGCATGAGCCGTCCCCTACGCCTGGCAATCAACGGTTACGGCCGCATAGGCCGTTGCGTATTGCGAGCCCTTTACGAGTCGCCTTTGCGCGACGCCTTCCAGATCGTCGCCATCAACGAGCCGGCCGACCTGGCAACCATGGCCTATCTGTCGCAGTTCGATTCCACCCACGGCGTGTTTCCGGGCAAGGTGGAGCAGGCGGGCAGCGACCTGGCGGTGAATGGCCAAATCATAAAAATCAGCCATGCGCGCAAGCCCGAAGAGGTCGACTGGAAAAGCCTGGACATCGACATGATGCTCGAATGCTCGGGCCGCTACGGCGCGCGCGAACAGCTGCAGCGCTTCCTGGATGCGGGCTGCCCGCGCGTATTGGTCTCGCAGCCGGCCAACAGCGCCCACGACGTCGACTACACGGTGGTCTACGGCATCAACCACTCGGGCCTGACCGGCCGTGAAACCCTGGTTTCCAACGCTTCCTGCACCACCAACGCCATCATTCCCGTGCTGGCGGAGCTGGACGCGGCCTTCGGCGTGGACCACGCCTTTCTGACCACGCTGCATTCGGTCATGAACGATCAGCCCATGATAGACGGCTACCATCATTCCGACCTGCGCCGCACCCGTTCGGCCATGCAATCCATCATCCCGGTCGCCACCGGGCTGGCCCAGGGGGTGGAGCGCCTGCTGCCGCAACTGGCGGGCAAGGTCCAGGCCAAGGCCATACGCGTGCCCATACTGAACGTCTCGGCCATAGACCTGATGGCCAAGCTGAAAAGCGACGTCGCCGTGGCGGAACTGAACGCATTGCTGATGGAGTCCACCAAGCGCTATCCCGGCCTGCTGGCGTATTCCAATCATCCGCATGCATCGGTGGATTTCAATCACAATCCGCACTCGGCCATCGTCGACGGCAGCCAGACACGCACCAACGGCGACGGCTTCGCCAATGTGTTCGTATGGTTCGACAACGAATGGGGTTTCGCCAACCGCATGCTGGACGTGGCCAAGGCCTGGTCGGACCGTTTCTGAACGCCGGCCGGCATCTCCATGACGGCTGTCCCGTTATCCGGGCACTTGCACCCGCTACAGGCGTATAGTTGAAGTCTGGATGGAGCCCGGCTGCAACCGGCTCCGACGATTTTCACATACAGGAGCAAGCATGGCAGCAACTCGCATCGAAACCGATTCCATGGGGGAAATCCAGGTTCCCGCGTCGCGCTACTGGGGTGCGCAAACCCAGCGTTCGATACAGAATTTCCCCATAGGCGTGGCTCGATTCAAGTGGCAGCCTCCCGTCATTTCGGCGCTGGGCATCTTGAAGAAAGCCGCGGCGCAGGCCAATGCCGAGCTGGGCGAGCTGCCCAAGGACATCGCCGGCCTGATCGCCCAGGCCGCCGACGAGGTCATACAAGGCAAGCTGAACGACGAATTTCCCCTGGTGGTTTTCCAGACCGGTTCGGGCACGCAGTCCAATATGAACGCGAACGAAGTCATTTCGAACCGCGCCATCGAACTGGCCGGCGGCGAGCGCGGCAGCAAGAAACCCGTGCACCCCAATGATCACGTGAATCGCGGGCAGTCTTCCAACGACACCTTCCCGACGGCCATGCACATTGCCGTGGCCCAGGAGCTGGCACGCAAGCTCTTTCCGGCGGTCGGCGCCCTGCGCGCCACGCTGGCCGAGAAGGCCCAGGCCTATGACACGGTCGTCAAGACCGGGCGCACCCATTTACAGGACGCCACGCCGATTACGCTGGGCCAGGAAATCGGCGGCTGGGTGGCCCAGATAGATTTCGCGCTGGATGCGGTCCAGTCGGCCCTGCCGGGCATCTACGACCTGGCCATCGGCGGCACGGCGGTCGGCACGGGCCTGAACGCGCATCCGCGTTTCGGTGAAACAGCGGCGGCGCATATCGCGGAGATCACCGGGCTGCCGTTTCGCTCCGCCGCGAACAAGTTTTTCGCCTTGTCGGCGCACGATGCGCTGGTGAACCTGTCGGGGGCTTTGCGCACACTGGCGGGCGCGCTGATGAAAATGGCCAACGACGTGCGCTGGCTGGCCAGCGGCCCGCGTTGCGGCATCGGCGAACTGATCATTCCCGACAACGAACCGGGCTCGTCCATCATGCCGGGCAAGGTCAACCCCACCCAGTGCGAAGCCATGACCATGGTGTGCGTGCAGGTATTCGGCAATGACGCCGCCACGGCCTTTGCGGGCAGCCAGGGCAATTTCCAGCTCAATGTCTACAAGCCGGTCATGGTCCACAACGTGCTGGAAAGCATAGAGCTGCTCGGCGACGCCTGCCTGGCATTCAACGACCACTGCGCGGTCGGTATAGAACCCAACCGCGAACGCATTGCCGAGAATCTGGAAAAGAACTTGATGCTGGTGACGGCGCTCAATCGCCACATCGGCTATGACAAGGCGGCGGCCATCGCCAAGAAGGCGCAAAAGGAAAAATCCACCTTGCGCGAGGCCGCCCTGGCTTTGGGCCACGTCAGCGCCGAGCAGTACGACGCGTGGATCAAGCCCATCGATATGACGCATACTGGATAAAGGCATGAAAGATCATGGGAAAGCATGTTCACATCAAGCGCGCCTACGAGGCGGCCGCCGACCAAGACGGCTATCGGGTCTTTGTCGACCGCCTGTGGCCGCGCGGCATGTCCAAGCAGGACCTGAAGTACGACGCATGGAACAAGGACCTGGCGCCCAGCGCCGACTTGCGGAAGTGGTTTTGCCACAAGGTTGAGCTCTGGGACCAGTTCCGCGACAGCTACCAGACTGAACTGCGCGCGCCGGAGCAACTCGCCCGCATGCGCGAACTGATCAAGGCGGCGGGCGGCAAGCCCATCACCCTGGTCTATGGCGCCAAGGACACCGAACACAACAACGCCGTGGTGCTGGCCGCCGAAATCGCCCGGCTATACTGACCGGGATGTTGCGGCAAACGATGTAGGGGCCCGCGGCGGGCGCGGGCACGGAACATGCCCAGGCAATAAAACGCCTGTTAACGCTTGAAAGGGAAACCGACATGGGCAGGGCACGACCGGGATGGTTCGCATACGCTGTAATGGCGGGTCTGCTGGCTGTTTTTTGCCTGGCACGCAGTCCGGCGGCTTTTGCTCAGGCTTCGTCTCCGCCTCTCGTCAAAATCTTGCAGGTCGATGGCATCATCAGCCCGGCCACCTCCGATTTCATCACCCGCGGCCTGGAGCAGGCCGCCGACGAAGGCGCGGCGCTGGTCGTGCTGGAACTGGATACCCCGGGCGGCCTGGACACCTCCATGCGTTCCATAGTGCGGCGCATACTGGCTTCGCCCGTTCCGGTGGTGGGCTTCGTCAGCCCCGGCGGGGCGCGCGCCGCCAGCGCGGGCACATTCATTCTTTATGCCAGCCATATCGCGGCCATGACGCCGGCCAGCAATCTGGGCGCGGCCACGCCGGTGTCCATAGGAGGGCCGTCGGCGCCCGAGCCCGCCGCGAATCCGGCCAAGGACGCGGATAAGGACGCCGACAAAGACAAGAAAGCCGGCGGCGACACGCTGGCGCACAAAGCGGCCAACGATGCGGCCGCCTACATACGCAGCCTGGCGCAGTTGCGCGGGCGCAATGCCGATTTCGCCGAGCAGGCCGTGCTGCAGGCGCGCAGCCTGTCGGCACCCGAAGCATTGAAAGCCGGCGTCGTGGATGTGATTGCGGGCAGCGTGCAGGATTTGCTGGCCCGCATCGACGGCCGCCAGGTCAAGCTGGACGGCGGTGCCGTCGTCACCTTGTCCACGGCGGGCGCGCGCATCGAAAAAGTGACGCCCGACTGGCGGACCCGCATCCTGGAACTGGTGGCCAACCCGCAAGTGGCCTTGATTCTGATGATGGTGGGCATCTACGGCCTGTTCTTCGAGCTGACCAGCCCCGGCGCGGCCTTGCCCGGCGTGGCGGGCCTGATCTGCGTGTTGCTGGGTCTGTATGCCTTCCAGATGCTGCCGGTGAACTGGGCGGGGGTCGGTTTGGTCGCCGCCGGCACCGCCATGATGATCGCCGAGGCTTTCCTGCCCAGCTTCGGCGCCCTTGGCATAGGCGGAGTCATCGCTTTCGTGCTGGGCGGCCTGTTCCTGACCGACACGGGCATTCCGGGCTTCGACCTTTCACTGCCTTTCCTGATAGGCATTGCCGTGGCCAGCGCCATCCTGATCGTGACCATAGGCGCGCTGGCGGCTCGCGCCCATAGGCGGGCGGTGGTCAGCGGCCGCGAGGAAATGCCAGGCTTGCCGGGCGTCGTGACCTCGGTGGCGAACGGCATGGCCTATGCCGAGGTCAAAGGGGAAAGCTGGCGCGTCCTGTGCAAAGAACCTCTTTCGCCGGGCGATGCCATTCAGGTCGTATCTCTGGACGGCCTGGTTCTGCAAGTCATCCGTATTCACGCGAGCGGTGCAGCCGTCTTGCGCTCAAAGGGAGAAGGTCATGTTTTATAGCGTCAATATCGGCCTGTCGGCCATCGTCATCGTACTTCTGCTGATCGTCTTCAATGCCCTGAAGATTCTGCGGGAATACCAGCGAGGCGTCATTTTCACCCTGGGCCGCTTTACCAGCGTAAAGGGGCCCGGCCTGGTGTTCGTCATTCCCGTGATCCAGCAGATGGTGCGCGTGGACCTGCGCGTGGTGACCATGGACGTGCCCAGCCAGGACGTGATTTCGCGCGACAACGTGTCCGTCAAGGTCAACGCCGTCGTGTATTTTCGCGTGGTGGCCCCAGAAAAAGCCATCATCCAGGTCGAGCGCTACCTGGATGCCACCAGCCAGCTTGCGCAAACCACCTTGCGCGCCGTGCTGGGCAAGCACGAGCTGGACGAAATGCTGTCCGAGCGTGAAAAGCTGAACCTGGACGTGCAGCAAATCCTGGATGCCCAGACCGATTCCTGGGGCATCAAGGTCACCAACGTCGAAATCAAGCACATAGACCTGAACGAAAACATGATCCGGGCCATTGCGCGCCAGGCCGAGGCCGAGCGCGAGCGGCGCGCCAAGGTCATCCACGCGGAAGGCGAGAAGCAGGCGGCCCAGGCCTTGATGGAAGCGGCGGAAATCCTGGCCACCCAGCCTTCGGCCATACAGTTGCGCTACTTGCAGACCCTGACCCAGGTGGCGGGAGACAAAAGCTCGACCCTGGTCTTTCCCGTGCCGGTGGACCTGCTTACGTCCCTGGTGGGCAAGAAGCCCGACTAGTCCGGTTCCGCCAGTAGCTGCCCTATGGCCGCGCCCGCCTTCAAGTCGTCGAGCTGCCCGAAATGATGCAGGCGGATATTGCCCTTGCGGTCTATCAGTATCAGGGTGGGCGTGCCCTCCATGCGGTAGGCCCGCATGGTCAGGGGGATGGGGCCGTCGGAAGCCGCCTTATCGATGGCAATGGGAAAGCCCAGGCGGTATTCATAGGCGAATGCCTCCAGGGAAACCGGGCCCATCGCGGCGTGATGCTCGAACACCGTATGCAGGCCTATCACTTTGACTTTTTCCGGGGAAAAGGCGGCGTATATGGCCTTGGCCTGGGGGATGCCGTGGGAAACGCAGCCCGGGCACAGCATCTGGAAGGCGTGCAGGACGACGACGGATCCGCGCAGCGATTCCAGCGAGATGTCGTTGCGGGTGTTCAGCCATTGGCTGACCGTCCATGGGGGAGCCTTTTCATAAACGATGGCGGTCATGTTTCTTCCTTGGGCATGGCGCTTGCGGCAAAGGCGGCGCGATCCGGATAGTCTAGTCCTTTCCGCGTTTTATGGTAGCGTTCAAGGGTTTAATTATTGGAGAACGGAATGCAGATCGGTATGGTGGGCTTGGGCCGCATGGGCAGCAATATGGTGCAGCGCTTGCTGCGGAAAGGCCATGACTGCGTGGTGTACGACAGCCATGCACAGGCGCGCGACCGTGCGGCCGAAAGCGGGGCCAAGGCATGCGCGACCTTGCCGGACCTGATCGCCTCGCTGGCCAGGCCGCGCGCCGTCTGGCTGATGGTGCCGACCGCGGTGGTGGACGGCGTGCTGGAGACCCTGCTGCCTTTGCTGGACAAGGACGACGTCGTCATCGATGGCGGCAATTCCTCGTACCACGACGATATCCGCCGCGCCGCCGATCTGGAGGCGGCGGGCATCCATTACATGGACGTGGGCACCAGCGGCGGCGTGGCCGGGCTGGAACGGGGTTATTGCCTGATGGTGGGCGGCGATGCGGATGCTTTCAAGCGACTTGAACCGGTGTTCACCGCGCTTGCCCCCGGAGCGGGCACGACGCCCCGCACGCCTGGCCGAAGCGCGGGTGGCAGCGCCGAGAGCGGCTATCTGCATTGCGGCCCGCATGGGGCGGGGCATTTCGTGAAGATGATACATAACGGCATCGAGTACGGCATGATGGCGGCCTATGCCGAAGGCCTGAACATCCTGCATAAAGCCAATATCGGCAAGCAGGAACGCGCGGCCAATGCGGAAACCACGCCTTTGCGGCACCCGGAACACTATCGCTACGACCTGGACGTCCCCGAGATTACCGAGCTGTGGCGGCACGGCAGCGTGATCAGCTCCTGGCTGCTGGATCTTACGGCACAAGCCATGCAAGGCGATCCCGATCTCGACGGCTATGTGGGCCACGTGTCCGACTCCGGCGAAGGGCGCTGGGCCTTGTCGGCCGCGATCGATCAAGGCGTTCCCACCCCCGTGCTCAGCGCGGCCTTGTTCTCGCGCTTCGAATCACGCGGCAATGCCGCATACGCGAATCGCGTGCTGTCGGCCATGCGCAAGCAGTTCGGCGGCCATAGCGAAAAGCCCAAGGGAGGGGCCATGGAGTGAAAAACCCCGAAAGCAAAAAGGCCGCCGCCGATGCCCTGGTGCTGTTCGGCATGACGGGCGACCTTGCGCGCAAGAAGATTTTTCCCGCGCTTTACGCCATGGCCAAGCGGGGCGGGCTGAAGGTGCCCATCATCGGCGTGGCGTCTTCGGCGATGACGCGGGCGCAGCTGCGCAAGCGCATCGTCGACAGCATCCGCGAATCGGGAAAAATAGACGACAAAGCGGCTTTCGAGCAGCTGTTTTCCCAGGTCAGCTACGTCAGCGGCGACTATACGCGGCCCGATACCTTCTTCCGGCTGAAGCAGGCCTTGGGCTCTGCGCGGCGGCCGGCCCATTATCTGGCCATTCCACCCTCGCTTTTCGCCACCGTCATCAAAAGCCTGGATGCCGCCGGCTTGGCGCAAGAGGCGCGCGTCATCGTCGAAAAGCCTTTCGGGCGCGACCTGGCCTCGGCCCGCGAGCTGAACCGCCTGGCCTGTTCGGTCTTTCCCGAAGAGGCCATCTTCCGCATCGATCACTTCCTGGGCAAGGAGGCGATCATGAACATCCTGTACTTCCGTTTCGCCAATTCCTTCCTGGAACCCATCTGGAACCGCCAACATATCGACAGCGTCCAGATCACCCTGTCCGAGACCTTCGGCGTCGGGGCCCGTGGCGCCTTCTACGAAAGCGCCGGCTGCCTGCGCGACGTCATCCAGAATCACTTGTTCCAGATCATCGCCTTGCTGGCCATGGAACCGCCAGCCCGCCGGGGCTACGCTGCGGTTCATACGGAAAAAGCCAAGGTGTTCCAGGCCATACGGCCCTTGCGAGCCGACGATCTGGTGCGTGGACAGTACAAGGGCTACCGGCGCGAGGCCCATGTGGATCCGCGCTCGGACGTGGAAACCTATTGTGCGCTGCGGCTGTTCATCGATTCCTGGCGCTGGGCGGGCGTGCCGTGGTTCCTGCGTTCGGGCAAGTGCCTGGCCGGGGACGCCGCCGAAATCCTGGTGCAGATGAAAGCGCCGCCGCAGGAATTGTTCGCCGACTCGCACCCCGTCAAGAGCAGGGCGAATTACCTGCGTTTTCGATTGTCGCCGCGATCGGCCGTCGCCCTGGCCGCGCGCGTGAAGCGATCGGGCAAGGAGTTCGTCGGCGACCAGCGCGAACTGTATCTGCTGGATGGCGACCCTAGCGAAGAGTCACCCTACGAAAGACTGATAGGAGACGCCCTGGCGGGCGACAGGGCGCTTTTCACCAGCATGGAGACCATAGAAGCTGCTTGGGCCGTCGTCGAGCCGGTGCTGACCCGGCATGCGCGGGCTCTGCCTTACGCCCGCGGAAGCTGGGGGCCGCGGCAGGCGGCGGAGTTGACGGCCGCCCATGGCGGCTGGCACAACCCCGAGCCTGAAAACGCCTGCGGCGACGCTGGCGGACGAAACCTCTGAAGCGACTACTTGATCAGGGTAACCGGGATGTCGACCAGGCTCAGGACCTTGGTCGTGATGGACCCCAGTACCAGGCCGCTTACGCTGCCCAGGCCGCGCGTACCCATGATGATCTGGTCGCAATGGTTTTTCTTGGCGTATTCGGCGATGGTCACGGCCACCGGGCCGACTTCGATCTTTTCACGATAGGCCACGCCCGCTTCGTCCAGGACGGCCTTGGCCTGCATCAACGCATTGCGGCCTTCGTCTTCGTAGTAGCTTTTGAGGGCGTCAGCGCTGAAGAAGCGCTTGACGTTACCCGATGCGATGGGTATGTGGACTGTAATCAGATGTATGTCGGCCTGGCCTACCGCGCCGGCCTCTTTGATGGCGGCCTTGACCGCGCGCACTGCCGAATCGGAACCGTCTACGGGAACGAGTATGGTTTTCACGTGAGCCTCTCTGGTAAGTTGTTGTGGGTTGACTGTATACAAGGGTTGCAAGCACGGCTTGGCGGGCCGGGACGCTTGTCTTATATTCACATAGTAGGAGACGCGGCAAAACGCGTCATGATTTAAATCAAGAACAGCACATGTACGTGATTTCATCGATCAGCTAAGCAGCCTCGACCAGTCGTTCGAGGCTCATCCGCAAGGAGGCCCATGGCAGCCCGAATCGAAGACTATGCACTACTTGGCAATTGCCGTGCCGCGGCCCTGGTGTCCAAAGAAGGGACCATAGACTGGCTTTCCTTTCCCAGGTTCGACGCTCCGGCCTGCTTCGCGGCCTTGCTTGGCACTCCCGAAAACGGCCGATGGAAAATCGCCCCGGCGGGAGCGGTGCGCAGCATCAAGCGCAGCTATCACGACGGCACGCTGATACTGGAAACCACTTTCCATACCGACGAGGGCGTCGCCACCCTGATCGACTTCATGCCTTCGACCTTCACCCATTCCAGCGTCGCGCGCATCGTCGTGGGCGTGGAAGGGCGGGTCGCCTTCGACATGGATTTGGTCATACGCTTCGACTACGGCCGGACCGTGCCGTGGGTGGAGCGCTACGATCCCGTTACCCTGACCGCCGTGGCGGGCCCCGATATGCTGGTCTTGCGCACGCCCACCCCCATCAAGGCGCGCGCGCAGCATTCCACGGCCCGGTTCAGCGTTTCCGCAGGCGAGCGCAAGGTGTTCACGCTGTCGCACCAGCCTTCGCACGAACGGGTGGCCGACGCCTTCGACGCTGAAGCCTCCCTGGCGAAAACCGAATACTTCTGGCACGAGTTCTCCAGCCGTTGCCCCGACGTCGGACACTGGAGCGGCCTGGTCAAACGCTCCTTAATCACTCTCAAGGCGCTTACCTATCTGCCCACCGGCGGCATCGTCGCGGCGCCCACCACCTCGCTGCCCGAAAAACTGGGCGGCCAGCGCAACTGGGACTATCGCTATTGCTGGCTGCGTGACGCCACCATGACCTTGCTGGCCTTCATGAGCCTGGGCTATTTCGACGAGGCCCGCGCCTGGCGCGACTGGCTGGCCCGCTCGGCGGCCGGCAATCCCGATCAGATGCAGATCATGTACGGCCTGGGCGGAGAGCGCCGCCTGACCGAATACGAACTGCCTTGGCTGACGGGCTACGAAGACTCGCAGCCCGTGCGCATAGGCAATGCCGCCGCCACGCAAACCCAGCTGGACGTCTATGGCGAAGTCGCCGACGCCATGGCGCAGGCCATCAAGGGCATGCTGCCGCGCCATCGGCGCATCGAGGCCATCGCGCAGGTGATCGTGCCTTTTCTGGAGAAGGCCTGGCGCCAGCCGGACGAGGGCATTTGGGAAATCCGTGGTGAACAGCAGCACTTCACGCATTCCAAGGTCATGGCCTGGGTGGCTTTCGACCGCATCGCCACCGTCGCCGGAACCATGGAGAACGGTGGCGAGTTCTCAAAACACTGCCGGCGCGTGGCCGACGAGATACGGGATGAGGTCTGCCGCAAGGCCTACGACCCGGAGCTAGGCAGCTTCGTCCAGTATTATGGCTCGAAATGCCTGGACGCCAGCCTGCTGCACATCGCGCTGACCGGCTTCCTGCCGCCGGACGACCCGCGCATGCTGGGCACGGTGGCGGCCATCGAGAAGCGCCTGATGCGCGACGGATTGCTGCTGCGCTACGAGACCGAGCACGGCCTGGACGGGTTGCCGCCGGGTGAAGGAAGCTTTCTGGTCTGCTCGTTCTGGCTGGCCGACGTCTATGTGCTGCAGGGGCGCGACGACGACGCCCATGCCTTGTTCGAGCATCTGGCCGGCCTGTGCAACGACGTGGGGCTGCTGGCCGAACAATACGACCCGCAAGGCGGACGCATGCTGGGCAATTTCCCCCAGGCCTTCAGCCATGTCGGCATCATCAACACAGCCCTGAACCTGCATCGCTTGCGGGCCCCCGCGCAAGAACGGGTGCACGCCTGAGGCCTACAGCGCGGCTTGCAGCCAGCCCGCCAGGCCGCAGGCCGCGACCACCAGCCACGGCGCCGCCCGAAAATGCACCAGGGCGCCGAAGGCCAGCAGCGCCAGGCCGAAGTCGATCGGCGCCATGATGGCGCTGGTCCACACCGGCTGGTACAAGGCGGCAAGCAGCAGACCCACCACACCGGCGTTGACGCCGTCCATCGCCGCCCGCATGCGGTGGTTGCGGCGCAACTGGTTCCAGAAAGGCAGGGCTCCGCATACCAGCAGGAAGGAAGGGATGAAGATGGCGCTCAAAGCCCATAGCCCGCCCCACACCCTGTTCATGCCCGTATCGATGGAGGCGCCCAGAAATGCGGCAAAAGTGAAGAGCGGGCCGGGTACCGCCTGGGCGGCGCCATAGCCCGCCAGGAAGCTGGAATCGGAAACCCATCCATTGGGCACGACTTCGGCTTGCAGCAAGGGCAGCAGCACATGGCCCCCTCCGAAGACCAGCGATCCGGCGCGATAGAAGGCATCGAACAGGGCCGCCATGATATTGCCGCTGGCCTGGGCGATGAAGGGCAGGCCGGCCAGCAGGGCGACGAACAAGGCCAGCCATGCCAGGCCCGCCCGCTGACCGACGGGCAGGCGCAGCTCTTCCGGCTCGGTCAGCTTGGCGTCCGCCGGTTGCAGCCAAAGCAGCCCAAGCAGGGCGGTGGCGATCATGGCGGCGATTTGCCCCGCCGAGCCGGGCCACGCCAGCGTCAGGAATGCAGCGCCAAGGGCGTAGCCTATCCGTTTGCCATCGGTGCACAGCCTGGACCCCATGCCCCACACCGCTTGCGCGACGACGGCGACGGCGGCGATCTTCAGGCCGTGCAGGAAACCCTCGGAAACGAAGTCGCCCCAGTTGGCCATGCCCAGGGCGAACAGAATCATGGCCGCCGCGGAGGGCAGGGTGAAGCCCAGCCAAGCGGCCAGGGAGCCCGCATAGCCCGCCCTGACCAGTCCGACGGCCATGCCCACCTGGCTGCTGGCGGGGCCGGGCAGAAACTGGCATATGGCCACCAGGTCGGCGTAGCCGCGTTCGTCCAGCCACTTGCGACGCGTCACGAATTCGTCCCGGAAATAGCCCAAATGGGCGACCGGCCCGCCGAAAGACGTCAGCCCCAGTTTCAGGAAAATCAGGAAAACCGCCCAAACCTGGCGGGCGCGGCCTTGCGTGGCCGGGGACTCTGATTGGAAGCGCATGGAGAGGGACGTCCGGGAAAGATCGTGACATAATGAACAGAGCCATAATGTAGTTGATCAACCCGGAGGTAAACAAACGATGAAGCTAGAAAAAATCAAGCTAGGCAAGCTTGCCGCGCTCGTTGCTTTGACAGCCTGTGGCGGACTGGCGCAAGCCGCGCCCGACTCCGCCAAAGTGCAGGAAATCCTTAACAAAAACGGCTGTCTGGCCTGTCATGCGGTCGACAAGAAAATCGTCGGCCCCGCCTATCAGGATGTGGCCGCCAAACACAAGGGCGATGCCGACGCCGCCGCTCTGCTCACCAAGCACATCAAAGAGGGCAGCAGCGGGGTGTGGGGTCCCATACCCATGCCTCCCCATCCCAAAATCTCGGATGCCGACCTGAAAATGGTCGTCGAATGGGTTCTGGCAGGCGCTCCAAAATAAGTTGAACGGGCGGGCCGGAGGCATCCGGCTTCGCCCGGCGTATCAGGCATCATGAAGAAGCTACACAAGGACAAGGAATCCGAAACCCTTAACGTAAACGTCAAGGGGCGCGTGCAAGGCGTCGGATTCAGGGCCGCGACCGTCCGCCAGGCGCATTTGCTGGGCGTCAGGGGGTGGGTGCGCAATCTGGACGACGGCTCGGTGCAAGCCTTGCTGCAGGGGCGGCACGATAACGTGGATCGCCTGCTGTCATGGCTGCACGTCGGCCCGCCCGGCGCACGCGTCGCCGAAGTCAACCACAGCGAAGAATTCACCGAGCGCTATTTCGAACGCTTCGAGCAAATCTAGAGCCTCGAAGCGCCACGGCCTTGGTTTTTACTCAAGGAGTATCAGCATGGACCAATCGATGTACCCCGCCATGAGCAAAGAGCTCGCCAAACAGAGAGCCGAAGCGGCCCCCGACATACAGGCCGCATTCAAGGCCTTCAGTGCGGCCGTGTTCGCCGAAGGCGCTTTGCCCAAGAAAACCAAGCAGCTCATCGCCGTGGCGGTGGCGCACGTTACCCAGTGCCCTTATTGCATCAAGGGCCATACCGAGCAGGCCATCAGGCAAGGCGCCAGCGAGCAAGAAATCATGGAAGCCATCTGGGTGGCGTCGGAAATGCGGGCTGGCGGCGCCTATGCCCATTCAACGCTGGCGCTGGACACCATCAATCATGTAAAGGGCCATACCCACCAGGCTTGAGCAGGCCGCGCGCCGCTACAAGTGTGCAAGGCCTGACGGCGATCAGGCCTTAAAGAGATTCTGCTGTATCTGTTCCAGATGCTCTTGCATCAGGCCGCGGGCCCTGGCGGCGTCGCGGTCTTTCAGTGCATCGACGATATTCCGATGCTGCAATTCGTATTGGCGACGCCGCTCGGCGGTCAGCGAATTGCGTTTCAAGCGGCCCCATTCGCCTTGTTCACGCACACGGTTGGTCAAGTCCAGGATATGCAGGAAGAAGGAATTGTTCGTAGCCTGGGCGAAGGACTTGTGCAGGGTTTCGTCCCAGTGCTCGAACTCTTCTATGGTTTGCGCCGCTTCGGATTTCTCCAGGCATTCATGCATGAAGGCGAAGTCGGCCGCGCTGGCATTGCGCACGATCAAGGCCGGCATCAGCGGTTCGATCAGCAAGCGTGCCTCCATGAGTTCCGCGGGACTGGTATCCAGCACCGGGCCTTGAGATTCGCCTTGCGTCTGAAGGCGATGCGCGGCGGCCGAGGCAAAGGTGCCGCTGCCCACAGACTGAGTGATCAGGCCTCGCTGGCGCAACTCGGCCAGCACGCGGCGCACGGCCCCGCGCGAGGCGTCAAAGCGCTGGCTGAGTTCGCGCTCGGGAGGCAGCTTGACGCCTTCGCGCAGGCGGCCGGCCGCCATTTCTTGAAGAAGATAACGGGCTAATGCCTTCGCTCCTTGGGCGCGGGCGCTTATGTTCGCAAGTACTTCGTCCATGGGGGAAACTCCTGGTTCATCGCCCGGCAAGCATACCATAATAGTACCAATTGGTTATATTTTCATCGATTTTCCTGTTGTACAGCCTTGGCTTTGGTTCTAGAATTGCCTAGGTTCAAGCCGATCAGGCCTGGACTTCTGTCAAATAAGAACCAATTGGTAACACGGGGAATACAATGCGATTCGCAACATTTACTCAAGGCAAGGGCACGGAACGCCATGTGGGGCGTGTGTCGGCCGACGGAAAAAGCCTGACCCGGCTGGAGCTTTCCGCCGAGCAGGCGCAAAAGGGCGTGCTGGCCCTGGTCGAAATGGCCGCTCAAGGAACGGACCTTTCCAAGCTGTCGGGGCCCAGCCTGTCCATGGATGCGGTGACGCTGGTGGCGCCCATTCCCGCGCCCAGGCGCAATCTCTTGTGCGTGGGGCGCAACTACCATGCGCACGCCAAAGAGCTTTCCGGCTCGGTGTTCAAGGCCAACAACGTCGATCCGGCGGCCTGGCCCATCGTGTTCACCAAGCTTCCCGAATGCGTGGTCGGGCCGAACGATTCGGTCGTGCTGCCCGGCGCCATATCCAGCCAGATCGACTACGAAGCGGAGCTTGCCGTCGTCATCGGCACGGCCGGCAAGAACATCAGCCGCGACGATGCCTTGAAGCACGTGTTCGGCTACACCATCGTCAACGACGTGACCGCGCGCGACGTCCAGATGCGCCACCAGCAGTGGGACCTGGGCAAATCCTTCGACACCTTCTGCCCCATGGGACCCTGGGTGGTCACCGCCGACGAGCTGGACGGCACCAATACGCGCGTGCGCTGCTGGGTCAACGGCGAGCCGCGCCAGGACGGCCATACGCGCGACTTCATTTTCGACATCCCGGCTCTTATCGAGACCTGCTCGCGCGGCATCACCTTGCTGCCGGGCGACATCATCGCCACCGGCACGCCCGCCGGCGTGGGCATGGGCCTGAACCCGCCGCAGTACCTGAAAGCCAACGATGTGGTGCGCATCGAAATCGACGGCCTGGGGGTGCTGGAAAACAAATTCATTTAGCGTCGATATCCAAAAACCACCAAACAGATAGATACCGAGGAGACAAAAAAATGCATAAAGCACTACTGAAAACCCTGGGCGCCGCCGCCGCGCTGCTGCTGTCGGGCGGCGTCATGGCCAAATACCCCGACCATGCCATCAAGATGATCGTGCCGTTCCCGCCGGGCGGCGTCACCGACACCGTGGCCCGGCCCATCGCGGACGGCCTGTCGCACAGCCTGGGCCAGCCCGTGGTCGTCGAGAACAAGGTCGGCGCGGGCGGCGCCATCGGCGCCGGGGAAGCGGCCCGTGCCAAGCCCGACGGCTACACCATCATGCTCATGCTCTCGTCCATTTCCATCCTGCCCGAGGCCGACAAGATACTGGGCCGCAAGCCCGCCTATGAAATCAGCCAGTTCAAGCCCATCGCGCGCATTACCGCCGATCCCACCGTGTTGGTCGTGCGCGCAGACTCGCCCTGGAAGACCGCCAAGGAATTCGTGGAGGCCGCCAAGAAAGAGCCGGGCAAGATCAACTACGGTAGCTCGGGCATCTACGGTTCCATGCACGTTCCCATGGCCATGCTTGAGAACGCCGCGGGCGTCAAGCTGACCCACGTTCCCTACACTGGAGCCGGTCCGGCGGTAGCGGCCTTGCTGGGCGGCCAGGTGCAGGCGATATCCACCGGCCCGTCCAGTGTGATACAGCATATCAAGGCCGGCAAATTGCGCGCCCTGGCGCACTGGGGCGACAAGCCGCTGGCGACCTTGCCCGATGTGCCCAGCCTGCAATCCCTGGGCTATAACGCCAAGTTCGTGCAGTGGTCGGGAATATTCGTGCCCGCCGGTGTGCCGGACGAGGTCATAAAGACCTTGCGCGCCGGCGCCAAACAGGTTGCCAACGATCCGGCCATACAGGCCAAGGTGCTGGGAGCGGGCAGCCCCGTCGAATATTTGGACGCGCCCGAATTCCAGAAATACTGGGATGCCGATGACGCCGTCCTGGTGAAAGCGGTGAAAGCCATAGGCAAGGTGGACTAAAGCGTCGGCCGCCTGCCCGCGCCCAGGGCGTGGCGGCGGCCGCCTCCCGTAAAAGTGCAAGCAGATGCAAAAAAAAGGCCTGTATGGAATAAACCGCGAGCGCCACGCGTTTAGCATCTGTGTAGCTGCTGGGCGCAAGGGCATTTTTCCCATGCGGTCTTGCGGCGCACCCTTATAGGGAGAAATCATGCATAAATCGAAATCCTTGCTTCTGTTGGCGGCCTGCTTTGCCCTGACCGGGCCTGCCCTGGCCGACGCACCCAAGCAAAGCAACGGTCAATGGGTCGACGCAAACGGCGCAACGCTTTATACCTTCGACAAGGACAGCCAGGGAAAGAGCGCCTGCAATGCGGCTTGCGCCCAGAACTGGCCGCCGGCGCTGGCCTCGGCCAGCGACAAAGCCTCGGGCGATTGGAGCTTCGTCCAGACGCACGACGGCAAACAGCAATGGGCCTACAAGGGCAAGGCGCTGTACCGTTTCATCAAGGATGAAAAGCCGGGCGACGTCAAGGGCGACGGCGTCAAGGGAGTCTGGCACATCGCCAAGCCCTGACACGGGCGTTTCCATGAGCTTCGAGTCCGAGGTGGTGGCCTTGTTGCCCGTCCTGCGCAGGTATGCCCGCGCATTGACGGGCAATGCGGCCTGGGCGGACGATCTCATGCAAGATACCGCCGAACGGGCCTTGAACAAGCGGTTCAAATGGCGCGCGGGCAGCAACCTGAAGGCCTGGCTATTTACCATGTTGCGCCACTTGTATATAGATCAACTGCGCAAGCAGCATGAATTCAGCGGCGATGACGGCGAGCCGCCGTGGCAGGACGCGCCTCGCGAGCAGGTCGACGGACTGTTCCTGCGCGATGTCCAGCGCGCGCTCTATCGGCTGCCCATCGAACAGCGCGAGGTGCTCTTGCTGGTGGGGCTGGAAGAGCTCAGCTATCAGGAAGCCGCTAGCGTCCTGGGCATACCGCGCGGAACCGTCATGTCGCGCCTGTCGCGCGCCCGGGAACGCATGCACAGCCTCATGTCCGAGGACGGCGATGGTGACCGAAATCAGCCCGCGCTCAAAATGGTAAGGAGTTCTCAATGAACGACGGCCCGCTTGTCGATGCGCCGATAGGCGATGAATCGTATCGGCAATCCTTGTCGGCTCTGGTCGACAACGAGCTTGCGCCCAATGAACGCGCTGCGCTGATCGGTCGGCTGGCGGGCGACCCGTCGGCCGCGGCGCAGATTGCATCGTATCGGGCACAGAATGCAGCGCTGAAAGCTTTGTTTCCCGCCCGCGAACCGGCGCGTGCCCCCTTGGTGATCGCGCGACGCGCGGGCTGGCTGGCAAGAACGGGCATGGCGGCCGCCTGGGTGACTTGCGGCGTGGCGCTGGGGCTGTCGGCGGCCTGGCTGCGAACCGATTTTGGCGGGCAACCCGCCTTCGCGTCGGATGCGGATCTTGCCTATGCCGTGTATGCCCCGGAGCAGCGCCACCCGGTGGAAGTGCCGGTGTCGGATGAGCAGCACCTGCTGGCGTGGCTGTCCAAGCGCCTGGACCGGACCTTGAGCGCGCCGTCCTTGCGGGCGCATGGCTATTCCCTGTTGGGCGGCCGATTGCTGCCCGGGCCCAGCGGGCCGGCGGCGCAGTTCATGTACGAGGACGCCGCGGGCCGGCGCCTGACCCTGTACATGACGACGGCCGATGCCCGGCCCGGCGCCATGCGCGCCATGCACGAGGCGAACGGGCGCAGCACCTACTACTGGGCGGACGGAAAAATGGGATATGCGCTGTCGGGACAGGCGGTCCGGGAGGACTTGCGCAGCATGGCGGTGGACGTCCGGGGCGCCCTGGGCGGCAAGCCCGACGCCTGGCGCTAGACGTCTGGCGATACATAAAAAAACGGCGCCGGAGGTATCCGGCGCCGAGTTCATCAGCGGAAGGAGATCGGAGCTTAGCCTTCTTCGACGAAGGTTTCTTCGCGTTTCTTCTTGATGGACGGCAGGGTCACCAGCACCACCAGCACCGCGGCCGCGATCAGCAGGCTAAGCGACAAGGGGCGGGTGAAGAAGGTGCTGTAGTCGCCGCGCGCCAGCAGCAGGGCGCGCCGGAAGTTCTCTTCCATCATGGGGCCCAGCACCAGGCCCAGCAGCAGCGGTGCGCCTTCGCACTTGAGCTTGGCCCAGATGTAGCCGATCAGGCCGAAGGCCGCCGTCATCCAGATGTCGAACACGTTGTAGTTCAGCGAGTACACACCGATGGTGCAGAACACCAGAATGGCCGGGAACAGGATGCGGTAGGGCACCTTCAGCAGCTTGACCCACAGGCCGACCAGCGGCAGGTTCAGCACGATCAGCATCAGGTTGCCTATCCACATCGAGGCGATCAGGCCCCAGAACAGGTCCGGGTGGCTGGTCATGACCTGCGGGCCGGGCTGGATGTTGTGGATGGTCATGGCGCCGATCATCAGGGCGGTCACGGCGTTGCCGGGAATGCCCAGGGTCAGCAG
>JBARWC010000067.1:0-13445 GCA_049646585.1 Burkholderiaceae bacterium
CACGAGGAGCAAGGCCGGCTCCCGCCACCCGGCACGCGTCAGAGAATACCTTGCTCGGAACTCGCCCCGCAGTCCATAGTGGCACCGTCGCACACAAGAAGCTCGCGTCAGAGACGCACCTCACACGGATCTTGAATCGCCACTGAAACCACTGAATATCGCCCCGGCAGAACCAACAAGTACGTAGCACCTGAACCGAAAAGGCGCTAGCGGGAGGCATGCGGAATGCTGCCCAATATGCGGCGCACGCATTCCGTGGAAAAACCCCGCGACGCCAGGAAGCGGAACTGCCTGGCATAGTCTTTTGCATCAGTGGGAAGCGCGGCGAATTTCTTTTCCCAGACGGCCTGGGCGCGTTCTTGTTCGGTGTCGTGCAATTGCTGGGCCAGATCGGCAACGGCGGCATCGGCCAAGCCATGCCGCTTGAGTTCCTGCACGATCAGGCCGGTACCCTGCCTAAGCGCGCGCCTGTGCACCAGGCTTTGCGCAAAACGCTCGTCGGAAAGCCAATTTTCACGCTGCAGGTCGTCCAGCAGTTGCTCAAGCTGTTCGGAGCTTTCGGCATGCGGCGCCAGCTTGCGTTGCAATTCGCGGCGCGAATGCTCGCGCCGGGACAGATAGCCGATGGCGCGGGCCTTGAGGGAAGGTCCGGCCTTTTTTCCGGGTTCGGGCGGGGACGGCGAGTCGGACAGGGTTTCGAAGCCGTCGTCGGAGTGCATGACGCCCGCCCTAAGACCTTAGGCCTGGGGATCTTCGTCGTCGGGTACGGCAACCGCCTTGCCGGCCTTGCCCGCCGAGGCAGCCGCCAACGGCGCCACGCCCAGTTGTTCGCGGACCCGGTTTTCGATTTCGAAGGCCATTTCGGGGTGTTCTTTCAGGTATTCGCGAACATTGTCCTTGCCCTGGCCTATGCGGGTGCCGCTATAGCTGAACCAGGCGCCAGCCTTGTCGACGATGCCCGCCTGCACGCCCAGGTCGATGATTTCGCCCTCGCGCGAGATGCCGGCGCCGTACATGATGTCGAATTCGGCCTGCTTGAACGGAGGCGCCACCTTGTTCTTGACCACCTTGACGCGGGTTTCGTTGCCCACGACCTCGTCGCCCTTCTTGATGGCGCCGATGCGGCGGATGTCGAGCCGCACCGAGGAATAGAACTTGAGCGCATTGCCGCCGGTGGTGGTTTCGGGGTTGCCGAACATGACGCCGATCTTCATGCGAATCTGGTTGATGAAGATGACCATGCAGTTGGCCCGCTTGATGGTGGCGGTCAGCTTGCGCAAGGCCTGGCTCATGAGGCGGGCTTGCAGGCCCGGCAGCGAGTCGCCCATGTCGCCTTCGATTTCGGCCTTGGGCACCAGGGCCGCGACCGAGTCGATGACGATGAGGTCGACCGAGCCCGAGCGCACCAGCGCATCGGTGATTTCCAGTGCCTGTTCGCCGGTGTCGGGCTGGGAAATGAGCAGGTCGGACAGGTTGACGCCCAGCTTGGAGGCGTACTGCACGTCGAGCGCGTGTTCGGCGTCGATGAAGGCGCAGGTGCCGCCGATTTTTTGCATTTCGGCGATGACTTGCAGGGTAAGCGTGGTTTTGCCGGAGGATTCCGGGCCGTAGATTTCAATGACACGGCCGCGCGGCAGACCGCCGACCCCCAGTGCGATGTCCAGCCCCAGCGAGCCGGTGGAAACGACCTGGATGTCGTGCTCGACAGTGTCGTCGCCATAGCGCATGACCGAGCCCTTGCCAAATTGCTTCTCAATTTGGGATAAGGCGGCGGCCAGCGCTTTGTTGCGTTCGCCGGCGGCTTTGCTGTTCTTGTCGTCCATGTGGAGGATCCTTGGCTGAAAAACGATGAATTGATGAAAGCGCGCTGACGCGGCCCTGGAATGGAATAGATTATTGCATCAAATTATACTGTATAAATACACAGATAAACAAAAAGCCCATCGTAATCCCTGACTATCCCACGCCCGGGGAACGTGCAAGAATAGGTCTCATTGCAATCTGACACAGGCCGGCTCGCACGTCATGCGTATTCTTATTGCCGAAGACGACAGTATTCTTGCCGATGGACTTTCCCGTTCACTGCGTTACGACGGTTATGCCGTCGACGTCGTCAACGACGGCTCCAGCGCCGATTCCGCCCTGCAATTGCAAAGCTTCGACCTGCTGATCCTGGACCTGGACCTGCCTCAGATGCACGGGCTGGCGGTGCTGCGCCTGCTGCGCCAGCGCCATACGTCGATACCGGTGCTTATCTTGACGGCGGCCGACACCGTCGAACAGCGCGTCAAGGGGCTGGATCTGGGTGCCGACGACTACATGGCCAAACCCTTCGCCCTGACCGAACTCGAAGCCCGGGTGCGCGCCCTGACGCGACGCAGCGCCGGCGTCAGCACCACGCAGTTGCGCTACAAGCGGCTCAGTTTCGACATGAACGGGCGCACGGCCAGCATCGACGGCCAGCCGCTGGAACTCTCGGCGCGCGAAACCAGCCTGCTGGAAATCTTTCTTTCCCGCTGCGGCCGCATGATCAGCAAAAACCAGTTCGTCGATCTTCTATGCGAATGGGGCGAAGAAGTCACACCCAACGCCATCGAAGTCTACATCCACCGCCTGCGCAAAAAAATCGAGCCCAGCGGCGCCAAGATCGTCACCGTCCGAGGCCTGGGCTACTGCCTGGAACCTGAAAACCGCAACGATTCCGTCGCCGCGTGAATCCGCGCACGCCTGAATGCTGATCGACCCGCAGGTCCTGAAGGATACCGACGCCTCACCCACGCAAGACAAGGCGTTTCTAGGCCTGTTCAAGCGCAAGAAGAAACACCGGGCGCTGCTGGACAAGATCATGGTCTGGATGTTCGGCCCGCTGTTTCTGTTGTGGACCATAGGGCTGGTCATCACCTATTTCATTGCGCAGAACATTGCCAACGCACCCTACGACCGCAGCCTGGCCGACCACTTGCGCATGGTCAAGCACGAAGTGGAACAGCAAAAGATACTGGAAGGCATCCAGCTGTCGGCCTCGTCCATCACCATACTGCAGGGAGACACCGCCCATCTCATACGCTGGGAAATCCGCGACGCCAACGGCAACTCCATGGGCGGCAACGGCAGCATTCCCCTGCCCGAGAACTGGACCTACGAAGAAGACAAGATACGATTCCGCAATGAAAGCTACGACGGCCACAGCGTGCGGGTGGCCTATACCTGGGGCGGGCGGGATGCGGGCGGCCTGCCCTTTCTGACCATCGTGGCCCAGTCCAACGAAATGCGCGCCACCTTGCAGCAGGAAATCCTGACCGGCATGCTGACGCCGCAGCTTATCGTCCTGCCCCTGGCCGCGCTGCTGGCCGGCCTGGGCCTGACCCAGGGCCTGGAGCCCCTGAGCCTGCTTCAAGAGCGAATACGGGCGCGCCGCGCCAACGATATGTCGCCCATCAGCGCCGACCTGGCCCCCGCCGAGATCGTGCCGCTGGTGGCGGCCATGAACAGCTTGCTGGCGCGGCTGGCGGCGACCAATGAAACGCAAAGGCGATTCGTGGCCAATGCCGCGCACCAGTTGAAGACGCCCCTGGCCGGCATGCGCACTCAGGCCGAGCTGGCCATGCGCGAGCAGTCGCCCGAAAAGCTGGACGAAAGCCTGCACCAACTGGTGCTGGGCTCGCAGCGGGCGACCCGGCTGGTCAATCAGCTGCTTTCCCTGGCCCGCGCGGAAAGCGCCGAGAACCCGGTGCTGCGCCTGGCCGACGACATAGACCTGAACGCCCTGGCGGAACGGCAGACCCTGGGCTGGGTCGACGCGGCCCTGAAAAAAGACATAGACCTGGGATTCGAGCGGGCGACGGCCCCCATGCGTGTATCGGGCGACACCCTGATGCTGGCCGAGATGCTGAACAACCTTATCGAGAACGCCATGCTCTACACGCCCCCATCGGGCCGGGTCACCGTACGGGTGGGCGGCGACCCGCTCTCGGCCTACATCGAAGTGGAGGACTCCGGCCCCGGCATCGCTCCCGAAGACCAGGAACGCGTCTTCGACCGCTTCTTCCGGGTGCTGGGCAGCAACACCGACGGCAGCGGCCTGGGGCTGTCCATCGTCAAGGAAATCGCCGAGCAGCACAATGCCGGGGTCGCCTTCATGCCGGTCGGCAGCCGCGGCGGCAAGGCGGGAGGAACCTGCTTGCGCATCACCTTCAACCGCATCAAGTCCAGCACCATCTTGCCGGCGTGAACACGGAGCCCCATCCGGCATTCAACTTTCTGTAAGCTTGGCGTCAGGAGTGTCGAATACTTTACGGCGACAATTAAAAAGCGCCGGCAAAGGCGACATCCGGCAGGGAGACAAATATGAACATCACCACCCTGGGCAGCCCGCCCGACGCGGGGCCCACTGGGGCGCCGGCGGCGACGAACCGGCCCATGACCCCCGAAGAAAGGCGCGTCATTTTCGCGTCTTCCCTGGGCACGGTCTTCGAGTGGTACGACTTCTATCTGTACGGCTCGCTGGCCGCCATCATCGCCGCGCACTTCTTCTCGGGCGTGAACCCCACGGCGGGCTTCATTTTCGCCCTGCTGGCTTTTGCGGCCGGCTTTGCCGTGCGTCCCTTCGGCGCATTGGTCTTCGGCCGCCTGGGCGACCTGGTGGGCCGCAAATATACCTTCATGATCACCATACTGATCATGGGCCTGTCCACCTTCCTGGTCGGCGTGCTGCCTTCGTATTCCTCCATAGGCATGGCGGCTCCGGTCATACTGATAGGCTTGCGCCTGCTGCAAGGCCTGGCGCTGGGCGGTGAATACGGCGGCGCCGCGACCTATGTGGCCGAGCACGCGCCGCAGAATCGCCGCGGCTTCTACACCAGCTGGATACAAACCACCGCCACCATGGGCCTGTTCCTGTCGCTGCTGGTCATTCTGGGCATACGCACCTCGCTCAGCGAAGAAGCCTTCATGGACTGGGGCTGGCGCATTCCCTTCCTGATCTCGGTGGTGCTGCTGGGCATCTCGGTATGGATACGAATGCGCCTGAACGAATCGCCCGCCTTCCGCAAGATGAAGGCCGAGGGCAACGGCTCCAAGGCCCCCATCAAGGATTCTTTCGGCAAATGGAGCAATCTGAAGATCGTTCTGCTGGCCCTGTTCGGCCTGACCGCCGGGCAGGCGGTGATTTGGTACACCGGCCAGTTCTACGCCCTGTTCTTCCTGACCAAGACGCTGGCCATCGAAGCCAATACGGCCAACGTCATGATCGCGATGGCGCTGTTGCTGGGCACGCCCTTCTTCGTCGTCTTCGGCGCGCTGTCCGACCGCATCGGCCGCAAGCCCATCATCATGGCGGGCTGCCTGATCGCCGCCCTGGCCTATTTCCCGGTGTTCAAGGGCATCACCCATTACGCCAACCCCGCCCTCGAGAAAGCCCAGGCCACCGCGCCGGTCACCGTCATCGCCGACCCGGCCGCCTGCTCCTTCCAGTTCAACCCTGTGGGGGTGTCGTCCTTCACCAGTTCCTGCGACATCCTGAAAGCCTTCATGGCCAGCAACTCCGTGAACTACAACAATCAGGCCGCGCCCGCCGGAAGCATCGCCAAAGTCCGCATAGGCCAGGACGAATTCGTGTCATTCGAGGGCCAGCGCCTGAACAAGGCCGACTTCGCGGCCAGGTCGGCGGAATTGAACAAATCGCTGACAGACGCCATACGCAGCCACGGCTACCCTTCCAAGGCCGACCCCTCGCAGATCAACTACATCATGGTGGTGCTGCTGCTGACCTTCCTGGTCGTGCTCGTCACCATGGTCTACGGCCCCATCGCCGCCATGCTGGTGGAAATGTTCCCGACCCGCATACGCTATACCTCCATGAGCCTGCCCTATCACATCGGCAATGGCTGGTTCGGAGGCTTTCTGCCGCCGGTCGTGTTCGCGGTGGTGGCGGCAACGGGCAATATCTACGACGGCTTGTGGTACCCCATCATCATCGCCGGGGCCACGCTGGTCGTGGGCACGCTGTTCGTGAAGGAAACGAAGAACAACGACATCAATGCCTGATATATGGCCGATTTCAGGCTAACGTCAGACAAGATCATTAGAATTCCCTACATAGAAGGGGTTGCTTGGCCTTGTCGAACGTCTGATCCCCAGGTTCCGCAGCGAAGCCGCCCTTTTTATCACCTGTGCCGCGTCCCCCGCGAGCCTTTTTAGCGCGGTACTGTGTGCTCCCCTGATGGCCCGATGCCGCTTGGCATTTCGGGCCATTTTTTTGCCTTGCCTGCGCAAACCCTTGATGTGCCAACAAAAAAGAGCGCCGCGCAAATGGGCTTACAATCAGCGCTCATCGTTTTTTCGGCCGACCCCACGCCCGCCGGCGCACGGGAAAAGCCCGCAACTGAAGAAGACATCAAGCATATGTGGTTCAAGAATCTGAGGATATTCCGTCTGGCCCCGACGTGGTCGTGCACCGTGGAAACGCTGGAAGCGGCGCTGGAAAAGCAGGCTTTCCAACCCAGCGGCAGTCGCGACATGCAAAGCCTGGGATGGGTCGCCCCGCGCGAGGACAGCGGCCTGGTCCATGCCCTGGACGGCCAATACCTGCTTAGCCTGCGGGCCGACAAGAAACTGCTGCCCACCACTGTGATCAATCAGTTCGCCAAGGCTCGCGCCCAGGACATCGAAGAGCAGCAAGGCTTCAAGCCGGGCCGCAAGCAGATGAAGGAAATCAAGGAACAGGTGACCGACGAGTTGCTGCCCAAGGCTTTCAGCGTCTATCGCGACACTCGCGTCTGGATCGACACCCGCAATCACTGGCTGGTGATCGATGCCGCCGCCGCGGCCAAAAGCGATGAAGTACTGGGCATGCTGGCCAAGGCCCTGGACGCCTTCCCGATCTCGCCGCTGTACGTAGAGGAATCGCCCGCCGCCGCCATGACTAACTGGCTGATCAGCGACGAGCCGCCCGCCAATTTCTCCATAGATCAGGACACCGAGCTGCGCTCGACCAGCGAAAGCGGCGCCGCCGTGCGCTATGTGCGCCAAAGCATAGAAATCGACGAAGTGCGCAAGCATGTGCAGGCCGGCAAGCAATGCACCCGCCTGGCCCTGACCTGGGCCGACCGGGTTTCCTTCGTGCTGACCGACGGCCTGGATGTGAAGCGGGTAAACCCGCTGGACGTGCTCAAGGAAGGCCAGGATACCGCCTCCCACAACGAAGCGGAGCAATTCGACTCGGATTTCGCCCTGATGACCGGCGAACTCGGACGGCTGATCGCCGGCCTGGTGGAAGCGCTGGGCGGCGAGCGCAAGCAGTAGTCAGCGCGCTAGTCACCACAGCAATCGCGCGCGAAGCATACGCAAGACAGCCCCGCGCCCGGCGTCCTGACTACCGGCTTCGCGGCCCCATCTTGGCGGCACACGAAGCCGGCAGTGGAAAATCAATCCATGCCGTGGAAAACGCTGTCGTCCGGCCCGATATGGGAAGGAGGATTCCAGGTAACGTCGCGCAGCGAATGCTGCACCAGATTCTCTACCCCAAGCAGCACGGCGAAAATGGCCATGCGCACCGGGATGCCGTTGTCGGTCTGGCGGAATATGGCCAGGCGCGAATCGTGATTCAGATCCACGCTAAGATCGTTGGCCCCTTCCCGGCTGTCGCGGGGCAAGGGATGCATGACGATGACGTCGGGGCCGCAGCACTTGTCGATGATGGCCTTGTTCACCTGGAAGCCTGGGGTGTAGCCTTCAAGCTCCTCGGCGGCGAAGCGTTCCTTCTGCACGCGCGTGGCGTAGATCACGTCCGCACCGGGCAAGCCCTCTTCCAATGAATGAGTCTGTTCAATAATGTGGCCGCGCGAACCGACCTGTTCCAGCAGGTACTCGGGCATCTCCAGGCCGCGCGGCGAAATCAGGGTGAATTTCAGGCCGCGGTACAAGGCCAGCAGCTTGATCAGCGAATGCACGGTGCGGCCGTATTTCAAGTCGCCGGCCATGACGATATGTGCGCCGTCCAGCAATTTGCCCAGGCGCGAGAACTCGGTAAGTATGGTGTAGAGATCCAGCAAAGCCTGGCTGGGGTGTTCACCCGGCCCGTCGCCGCCGTTGACCACGGGGATATTGGTCGCCGCCGCGAACTCGGCCACCGAGCCCTTTTCAGGGTGACGGATGACCATGGCGTCAACGTAGCCGCTCATGACCCGGCTGGTGTCGTAAATGGACTCACCCTTGGCCATGGACGAAAAGGTAAAGCCGGTCGTATCGCAAACCGAGCCGCCCAAGCGGCAAAAGGCCGCGCCGAAGCTTACGCGGGTACGCGTGCTGGCTTCGAAGAACAAGTTGCCCAGCACAGCGCCCTCGAGCACGCGCGACACCTTCTGGCGACGGGCGATGGGCTGCATTTGATCGGCGACGCGGAAAAGCTCTTCGACCGCCTCGCGGGAAAACTGGTCGACCGACAGCAATTGATGCTTGCCCTCGGCGGCGATGCGGTCGCGCAAAGAGCCAGACTGTGCGCTCTGCGCATATTTCTGCAACAAGGTTTCGTTTTCGACGATTTCAGTGACGAAGCGGTTCACGACTTCGGGCATGGCCCGGAATTCCTGCGAGCCTTCGGGCAGCAGCCATGTATCCAGCGCCCGGCGTTTGACGCCTATGCGCCCGGCGAAGACATCGCGCGTAAGATTCAGGCGACGCATCGCATCGCGAAGAAACACCTGCTGAGAAACTGCCATATCGCCACCTTAATAAAATATACGCAACGCGTATATTTTATTTTTGATCGCGACAATTTACGAGTGTTTTTTCAGGGGTAGCGACAAAATACAACGCTGGCGCCCCTCAATATGACAGTGATCCCAAAGTTTGCGTGAACCAGCAGGCGCCGATAAAAGCCAGCAGGCTAAGGCTATAGGCCACCAAGGTGCAGCATAAAGGCAACCAATGGCTGCGTCTGGGCCGGCCTGTAAGCAGCTGATGCATCAGGCTGGTCTGCACCGGATAGGACCACAGCAAGCCCAGGGCCGCCAGCGCGATTCCCGCCAGGAAGGCGACCATGGGGAAGCGCAGCCATTGCGGATCCAGATCGATCTGCACCGCGCCCAGCGACCAGCACAGGATCAGCAGTACACCCAGCCCGTTGATCCAGGCCAGAAATTTAAAGCCCAGGGCCAGCCCGCCCGCCAAGGTCCGCAAGGCATGAAGCCGGCTGGTTTGATCGATGTCCATAGTTTCCCGCCAGGAAAAAGAAACGGCACCCGCATGGTGCCGTCAGGAATCTCAAGCCGATGCGAGCGGCCTGGATCGCGTGCTTAACGAGCCGGCGTTCCCTTGCTGGCCGGTGCCGGAGCTGGAGGCGCCGCGGGTGCCGCGCCGTCGGCCGGTACGCCGGCAATCGCGCGCGCCGCCGCGGTGGCGTTTTCTTCAGTACCCACCGCAAAAACAAGCTGCTGGGAACTGACGGGCGTCGTATAGCCCGGCGCAGCCAACATGGTGCGTCCGACGACCAGCGCCAGGCGCCGGTTGGGGTTCTTGCTGGTGGCGTCGTTGATTTTCCGCTTGCCCTGCTCGTTCAGTTCAAGCGCAAGCAAGCCCTCGCCCTGTTTGCTGGTTCCGGCCTGGACGCCGGTAAGGTCGGCCCGCGTGATGACGGGAGCGGGGTTTACGTACAAGGTGCCCGACTGGATGTTGACCGGCGTCCAGCCCTTCTGCTGCTTCGTGTCGGCCAGGTACACCACCACCGGAGCGCCCTGCTGCTGGGCCTGGATGGTTGTTTCGGGCGTCGGTGCGGCGGGCGCCTGGGACTGGGCCGCAGGCTGGTCCGGCGCTTTTGCGGATTTCTGGCCCGGCGTCTGGCAAGCGGCCAGCATCAACAAACTGGCCGGTACAAGCACACGGCCAAGCATACGAGTCGCTTTCATGAAGACTTCCCCCAAAGCTGATTTATCGACATAGGAAAAGTTTACCAGCTAGGCCGCTGAAATAAAGTCAATATCTATCAATTTATTTGAGCACGTACCCATGGAGCCCACGATTATCTGGGCACGGCACCACGCACCTCGACTTGGACGGCGTCCAGCACACGGCCATCCGGATCCAGAAGCTCAATGCGGTGCCGGCCCGGCCAGGGCGCCCAGTCCAGTTCGCCGCCGCGCCCCAGCATGCGGCCATCGATCCGCCAGGACACATTGGGCGCCAGGGCGGCGGCCAGGTTTTTGGCCCGCAAGGGGCTACGCTGGTGATCGGGCGGAATGTCCGGGTCCAAGGCGAAAATGGCGCCTTTGGCCGGCGCGGCGATATGCGCGGTGCCACGACCGTTGGAGACGAAATCCCGCGCCAGCTCGACGCGCTGCAAGGCGGTATCGCCGACGAAGACTTCCATGCGCGCCGGTTCCAGTTCCCCGTCGAAGACCACCTGCGACCGGGTCACCTGGGCGGGCTTGTCGGCCTGTTCACTGGGCCTGTCGCGATGCAGGTAGGACATGACGTCCTGCCATACCGGCCCGGCCCCGGACACGCCCGACACATCGCGCATGCTGGCGCCTCCGCTATTGCCCACCCAGACCCCAACGGTGTAGTCCCGCGACCAGCCCACGCACCAGTTGTCGCGCATGTCCTTGCTGGTGCCGGTCTTCACCGCCGTCCAGAACGGGGTGGACAGGGGGCTGTCGAAACCGAAGGTGCGCGCCCGCGCCTGGCGATCGGACAAGACGTCGCCGACAATCCAGGCCGCCTCTTCTGACAGGACCCGGTCCGCGGGCGCCACGGGCGCGTCCAGCAAGTAGCGCGGCGGCGAGTACATGCCGCCGGCCGCCAGTGCGCGATAGGCATTGGTCAGGGACAGCAGGGTTACGTCGGCGCTGCCCAGGGCCAGGCTGTAGCCGTAGAAATCGCCCGTTTGATCCAGGGGCAGGCCCAGCCGGGTCAGGCGCTTGGCGAAGGCGTCGGGGGAAATCATCAGCAGGACCCGCAAGGCCGGAATATTCAGCGAAGACGCCAGCGCCGTGCGCGCGCTGACCCAGCCGGAAAACCGCTTGTCGTAGTTCTGTGGAATATACAAACCGTTACCTGTCGGGATATCCAGCGGACTGTCGTTCAGCAAGGATGCCATGGTCAAGCGCTGCTGCTCGATCGCCTGGGCGTACAAAAACGGCTTGAGGGTGGAGCCCGCCTGGCGCAGGGATCGAGCATGATCCACGCGCCCCGCTTCCGAAAGGCCGTCCGACGACCCCACATAGGCCAGCACCTGACCGGACCGGTTGTCCAGCACCACCACCGCCGCGTCGCGCACATTGTCCATGCCCAGGGCGCGCAAATGACGTCCCACGCTTTGCGCCACGAAACGCTGCAGCCCGGCATCCAGCGTCGTTTTCAGCTGGCGCGGCGCATCGTGGCCGCCGGCCCGCGATTGCGCCAGGGCCAGCCGCGCATAATGTTCGGCCTGACCTGGACGCCCGGCCCAGAATCCGGCGCTGCGCGCCAGAACATGGCGCGTGTAGGCGGGCAAGTCCTGGCACTCCTCGGGCGCCCCCATGTCGGCCAGCAAGGCGCAAGCGCGCCGCGCCACCACCGTGGAAGACGCATTGGGGCCGCGCAGCAATGCGGCGGCCACCGCGGATTCACGCACATCCAGCCCGCTGGGGTCTTTGCGGAACAGGACATGCGCCAAGGCATCCACACCGATCAACTCACCACGGAAGGCCGCCAGGTTCAGATAGGCTTCCAGGATGGCGGGCTTGCTCCACCGCTCTTCCAGGTCTTGCGCCGCGATGGCCTGTTCCATCTTCTGCATGATGCCCCGCCCCTGCGGGCCGCGCTTGAAGCGCTCATCGATCAAGCCCAGCAACTGCATGCTGATCGTCGATGCGCCCCGCCGTCGTTCATGGGCCAGCGTGTCCCAGGCCGCCGCGGCGATGGCCTGCCAGTCGACGCCGCCGTGCGTGTAGAAGCGCTGGTCCTCAGACAGGATGACGGCGCGCTGCAGCGCGGCCGACACGTCATCCAGCGCAATCCAGTCGCCGCGCCGCGCCTGATAGTCGACGCGCACACGCTCCATCAAGCGGCCCGAGCGGTCCAACACTTGAACGTCCGACGCCTGCGCCTCGGCCTTGACCTCATCGAAGGATGGCGGCGCCAGGGCATGGGCCGGCGCCGTCAATGCGATCATCAGCCAGGACACTGTAGACAGCAGCAGCCATCGCTTGCACAGGCCCGCGCCGCCCACACGCCGCCTTGCCACCCGCGGCAAACCAGAGGCTCGCCTGCGCGCGAGGCGATGCACGGTGCTAGTCATTGCGACCCGCCCCTAATCCGGCCGCGCCTCGGCCCGCACAGCAAACGCGTCCGTGTGAGGCAGCTCGCCAAACACATCGGGCTGGTACATGGCCTCGATGCGGGTGGGCGGCAGACTGAAGCTGCCCACCGTGTTCAGCCTGACCACATAGCTTAGCGTGGTCGTTCCCGCCGGCAGGTAGTCGTAGTAGGCCCGGTAGCCCTCGAAGCTGCGCTCGACGAAGGAAGGCGCGCGGCCCTCGCCGTCTTGCGGCTGGCCCGCCTGCGCCGCGATGCCCGAGTCCCGACCCAAACCGCCGCCCAGTATCACCGCCCCGGCCGGGACGGGATCGCTGAGCACGGCCCAGGTCGTGGGAGTCCTGGCCTGTATGGTCAGCGTCACGCGGTAGGTATCGCCACGCGACCAGGTTCCGGGCACCGATTGGGAAACCGGCGCGATGCTGCGCTGGACCTCGAAGCCCGACGAGACCGCTTGGGGCACGGGCACCGCGGCCAGCGAACGCACGCTGACCCATGGACGCCCTTGGCCCTGCTGCTCCAGAACCAGGGTGTCGGCCTTCGCGGGCGACCAGGCCTGCAGGAAGTCCAGCGCCCTGACGCCATCCTTCGCAAGAGCCCGGTTCCAGTCCAGCGTTTGGGTTCCGCTGCCCGATGCCAGCTTGAGCCGACCTGAGACGGGGACGCTCTCTTCCTTCTGCGCAAACTTTTCGGCGGCCAGACTGCCCAGCAGATTGGCCGTGGTCGTGCGCCACGCTCCTCTGCGCTGCATGCCCAGCAAGCCCTGCATGATGCGCGGCAGATCCTCGCGCCATTCGGGCCGCCCCGCCGCCAACAGCGCCAGCTTGGCCAGGTTGGATTCGCGGCCACTCATCAGCCACCAGCTGTCGTTCAGCGCATCGCCCGAGAACACCAGTTCGGTGCCGCTCTCCAGCATGCGGGCCAGCAGTATCCGGCGCGCCTGGGCCATTTTCTCGGGCTTGCCGGCGATACCCGGCACGCGCTGCAACAGCGACAGCCAATCGATCACCGTGGAAGTGGGCCAGCGATCCGGCGCGATGGCCACGCTGCTCAGCATGCGGGGCTGAACCAGGCCATAGCGCGACAAAGCCTCCAGCGCCAGTATCTTGCGCGCATCCAGGTCGCGCGCGGGCGCCCAGCGGTTGCGCTGCAGC
>JBARWC010000068.1:0-22543 GCA_049646585.1 Burkholderiaceae bacterium
TGAGCTTCAGGTCATAAGGGTGTGGCGGTAACCAGGCTGTCAACGCAATTGAGCCTTGACCCCTGCGGAGCACTATTGCAGTGCCGCCTACAAGGCAAGCGCCAAGCAGCAACCAAGCAGTGATCAAGCAACCCCCCAAGCAGCGACCAAGCAGTTATGAAGCACTGTCAAGCAGAGATCAAGCCACTCAAGAACCTTTGGACAGACGACTCAGCATGCCTTTGCCTTGAGGTGTGGCGGGCGGGCCGGGGACGGGCGACCTTTGAGCAAGCCGCAGGCCTGGCTTGGAAGCGGGGGCGTAAGAGTGCGCGCTGTCTGAACATAAAATCAGTCCGGGGGGCTGATTTTATGTGAGTTCGCGCACGTCCCCAGCTGGAGAGCCGGGACAAGGGAAGCCCGAAGGGCCGCAGCGATCGGGAGCACGGCCCCGGCCCGCCAGCCACGCCGACTCAAGAAACCAAAGATGACGCAGAAGGTTAGCCACAGCGGCTCAAGAAACCGCTGGCCGGCCCGGCCGATGGCACGCGAGCTTAAGAAACCAGCTGCGTCAATCCAGCCAATGGCACTCCAGCCAATGGCACCGGTTCAAGAAACCAGAAAGTGCCTGAATCGCCGACAGCATCATTGCAAGACCCGCCCTGCATCTTAAGCAGAGCATGCAACGTTAAGCAGAGCATGCAATGCTGCATGCCCCGCCATGCAAAACAGCGCCGGCTAACCCTGTTCCTTCAACAGCTTGGCCGCGGCGATCGCGAAATAGGTAAGAATCCCATCGCCCCCCGCCCGCTTGAACGCCAGCAGGGATTCCATCATCACCTTGTCGTGATCCAGCCAGCCATTGGCCGCCGCCGCCTTGATCATCGCGTACTCCCCGCTGACCTGATAGGCAAAAGTAGGCATCCCGAAGGCGTTCTTCACGTCCCGCAGAATGTCCAGGTAAGGCAGGCCGGGTTTTACCATCACCATATCCGCGCCCTCGCGGATATCGGCCGCCACTTCGCGCAAGGCTTCATTCCGGTTGGCCGGGTCCATCTGGTAGGTGAACTTGTTCGACTTGCCCAGATTGGCGGCCGAGCCCACCGCGTCGCGGAAGGGGCCGTAGAAAGCGCTGGCATACTTGGCCGAATAGGCCATGATGCGCGTATAGATGTGTTTTTCAGCCTCTAGCGCCTGGCGTATCGTGCCGATGCGGCCGTCCATCATGTCGCTGGGCGCCACGATATCCACGCCGGCCTGGGCCTGTACCAGCGCCTGCCGCGTCAGGATTTCAACGGTCGGTTCGTTAAGCACGTAGCCGTCCTCATCGATGACGCCATCCTGGCCGTGGCTGGTGTAGGGGTCCAGCGCCACGTCGGTCAGCACGCCCAGTTCAGGGAAGCGCTGCTTCAGCGAAGCCACCACGCGCGGCACCAGGCCTTGCGGGTTGGCGGCCTCGATGCCGTCCGGTGTTTTCAGGCTGGGGTCGATGACCGGAAACAGGGCCATCACCGGAATCTGCAGCGCCACGCATTCCTCGGCCGCCTTCAGCAGCGTATCGGGCGAATAGCGGACCACGCCGGGCATGGAGGGTACGGGCTCTTGTATACCCTGGCCTTCCATGACGAAGACCGGGTAGATCAAATCATGCGCCGTCAGGGTGTTTTCGCGCACCAGGCGGCGGGAAAACTCGTCGCGGCGGTTGCGGCGGGGGCGCGCCGCCGGGAAGTCGGCGGAAACGATGAAAGAAGTCATGGCACTACCTTTGGAGAAATCCAGTTTTCAATTTGCGCAGTGGCCGTATCCAGGCCAATGCGATGGGTAGCCGAAAACGGCATGGCATTCAGGGCGCCGATGTCGGCCAGCTCCTTCTTTACCGCGATGACGGCCTTGACGCGCTGGCCGTAAGGGAGCTTGTCGGCCTTGGTCAGCAGCGCCAGCACCGGCGTGCCGGTGGGGGCGATCCAGTCGGCCAGGCGACGGTCCAGCTCGGTTACGCCGCGGCGGATGTCGATGAGCAGCACGATGCCGGCCAGCGACGAGCGGCTGCGCAGATAGCCGCCCAGGACGTCGGCCCATTCTTCCCGGGCTTCGCGGGCCACCGAGGCATAGCCATAGCCCGGCAGGTCGACCAGAAAGCCTAGGAAGGCCTCGGGTTCGGCAGGGTCGGGGATGCCGAAAAGATTGATCAAGCGGGTGCGCCCGGGGGTTTTGCTGGAAAAGGCCAGGCGGCGCTGATTGGTCAGCACATTGATGGCCGACGATTTGCCGGAATTGGATCGGCCGACGAAACAGACCTCGGCCGTCGTGGGCGCCGGCAGCTGGTCGAGCCGGGCCGCCGAAACGGTGAACGAAGCGCGATGCAAAATGGACACAGGGTCACCTAGAGCGGTTTAATTCAAACGCTATTGTATAATCGCTAGTTTGAAACAGTTGCGCCATCTTCCGTGAAGCCGAGCTTTGGTCGAAAGTGGCGTTGTCATCGTGGTGTCTACGGCACCCGGATCGAATAGCGATCGTCGAGGTCTTCATGAAGCGTATGCTTTCCAGTATCGTAGTTGCCAGCGGCTTGCTGCTGGGGTCTTCCGTAGTTTCACTGGCCTACGCGGCCGACGTGGCCGTGGCCAAGCCCGATGCCGCCAAGGGCGAGCAGCTATATACCAACGGTGACTCCGCGCGCGGCATCATGGCCTGTGCCAGCTGTCACGGCGCGGCCGGCAACAGCACGATCCCCGCCAACCCCAATCTGTCCAGCCAGCCTCATGAATACCTGGTCAAGCAACTGACCGACTTCACCGCCAAAGACGACAAGACCCCCCCGGCACGCCGCGGCGCCGGCGGCGCCAATTCGGTCATGACCGCATTCGCCTCCGCCCTGACGCCCGAAGATCGCCAGAACATCGCCTACTACCTGACCCAGCAGCCCCTGGCCGCCGAGTCGGCCGGGACAGCCACCAACGAAGCCACCATGGAACGCGGCCAGCACATCTGGCGCGGCGGCCTGCCCGACCGCAAGGTTCCGGCCTGTGCGGGTTGCCACTCGCCTAACGGCGCCGGTGTTCCTGGCGCCTTCCCGCGCCTGTCGGGCCAGCATCCGGCCTATATTGCCGAGCAGTTGAAACTGTTCCGCAGCGGCGACCGCGCCAACAACACCATCATGCATGAAATCGCCGATCGCATGTCCGACGCCGATATCGCAGCCGTGGCGGATTACGCTGCCGGCCTGCGCTAATACCCGCATAAGCCACGGAATACTTTCCGTGGCAACAAGTCTAAAATACAGGGGACGCTATCGGCAGCATCCCCTTTTTTATGAAGCCCGCTTTAGTGAATCATTCTTCTTCCACGCGGCGGCTGGGCGCTGACGTCATCGAGCTGCTCGGGTCCATGCGATTCGCGGTCAGCCTGCTGATGTTCATCTGCGTAGCCAGCCTGATCGGCACCGTTCTGCGACAGAACCAGGCCAGCAACAGCTATATCGACCAATTCGGCCCGTTCTGGTTTGCCCTGTTCGACAAGTTTTCCATCTGGCATATCTACAACAGCTGGTGGTTCCTGCTTATCATGGCCTTCCTGGTCGTGTCGACCACGCTTTGCCTGCTGCGCAACGCGCCGAAGATGGTTCGCGATGCGCGGTCTTTCCGGGAATACGTGCGCGCCAGCAGCCTGCGCTCCTTCCATCACCGTGTTGAAGCCACCTCGCCGGCCGCGCCGGCCCAGAGTCTGGCCCAGATGCAGCAGTGGCTGGCTTCGCAAGGCTACAAGTTCAAGACCAGGCAGGAAGGCGACAGCGTGATGCTGGCCGCCAAGAAGGGCAGCGCCAACCGGCTGGGCTATATATTTGCGCATGCCGCCATCGTGGTGATCTGCATAGGCGGCTTGCTGGATAGCGAACTGCCCGTGCGCCTGCAGGTCTGGCTGGGCGGCAAGCAGCCCATTACCCAGAACATGCTGATTTCCGACGTACCCCAGTCGGGGCTGCTGTCGGCGCGCAATCCCAGTTTCCGGGCCAATATGCTGGTGCCCGAGGGCGCCCAAAGCAGCAGCGGCATCGTCAGCGTCGACAACGGCGTGCTGGTCCAGCCGCTGCCTTTCACCCTCAAGCTCGACAAGTTCATGGTGGATTACTACTCCACGGGCATGCCCAGCAGCTTCAAGAGCGACGTCGAGGTCACCGACCCCGAAACCGGCGAGTCCTTCAAGAGAACCATCGAAGTCAACGAGCCCCTGCGTTACAAGGGCGTAACCGTTTACCAATCCAGTTTCGACGATGGCGGCAGCAAGCTGCAACTGGTCGGCTATCCGCTCGAAGGGGCGACCAGCCGGCCCTTCAAGATCGACGGCACGGTCGGAAAAAGCACCGACATCACGGCCGTGGGCGACGGCGCACCGGCGCCCCTGCAAATCGATTTCTCAGGCCTGCGGGTCATCAACGTCGAGAATCTTAGCGACAATACCGAACCGCAACCCAAGGCTGTCATCGACCACGTCGCCTCGGTCACGGGCAGCGCGGCGGGGGCCAAGAACGAGAATCTGCGCAATGTCGGCCCCAGCGTGCAGTATCGAATCATAGGCCGGGACGGCCAGGCGCGTGAGTTCACCAACTACATGCTGCCCGTCACGCTGGATGGCAGCCAGGTGTTTCTGGCCGGTGTGCGCGAAACCGCCGCACAACCTTACCGCTACATCAGGATTCCGGCCGATGCCGATCATTCGGTGGTAGAGTTCATGAATCTGCGGGCGGCCCTGGCCGACCCCGCGCTGGTGCAGCAGGCGGCGGCCCGGTTTGCCGCCACGAACGCCAATAGCGACCTGCAGGGGCCACTGCTTGCGAAAGCCGCGCAAGGCGCAATGGAAACCTTCTACAAGGCCGGCTTCAACGGCATTATCGAGCGGGTTCCCGAGCAGGATCGCGAAAAAGTGCTCGGTTTTGCCGTGCCCATGATACAACTGTCTTTGCTTGAATTACGCGACATCGTGCGCGAGCGTGCCGGCCAGCCGCCCGTGCCACGCCAGGGCCCTGAAGGCGAGGCCGCTGATCGCTGGACGCAGCTGTCCTTGCTGGCCCTGGCCAATCTGCCCGATTATCCGGCCCCCGTCTTCCTGACGCTCAAGGGTTTCGAGCAGGTCGAGGCCAGCGTGTTCCAGGTGGCGCGCAGCCCCGGCAAGAACACCGTGTACCTGGGCTGCGTGTTTCTGATCATAGGCGTGTTTTCCATGTTCTACATCCGGGACCGCCGCGTCTGGATATGGATCAAGCCCAAGGGCCAGGGCAGCGAGATGCTGGCCGCCATGACGTCGCAAAGACGGACTCTGGACTTCAACCACGAGTTCGACCGCTTCAAAGAGGCGTTCAAGCGTCTCTCCACGTAATGAGGTTTTCCTATGTCTGAGTCCATCATTTCGTCGCACGCCCCGATGTGGCAAGAGTCCATGACGGCCAGCGGCGATTCGCGCGGCCAACGGGGCAAGCCCGATTGGACCGATATCGTATTCTTCCTGGCTTTGGCCGCGGGCGCGGCTTATGTCCTGGTGGATTACCGGGCCAGCATGGACTACTACGAGAAGATGATACTTTGCGGGGCCGTGGCGGGCTTCAGCTGGATGGCCTGGCTGTGGCGTCCGCTGCGCACGCTGATGGTCGCCAGCGGCGCCACCGCGCTGTTCGCCATCTGGCTGTATAGCGGCGGGGCAGGGCTGGAGCAGGGCGACATCACCCGGGCCGAAAGCGTCTTCTTCCTGAAATACCTGTTTTCGTCGCAGTCCGCCATTTTATGGATGTGCTCGCTTTTCGTGCTGGCCATGATCTGCTATTGGGTGGGCATCTTCAGCAAAACCGCGGCCTGGGTGGGCACAGTGCTGACCTGGGGCGCCGTGTACGCGGGCGTGACCGGCTTGCTGGTTCGGTGGCGCGAGGGCCATTTGCTGGGCCCAGACATCGGCCATATCCCGGTCAGCAATCTATACGAAGTCTTCGTGCTGTTCGCCCTGATCACCGCGCTGTTCTATCTGTATTACGAGCGGCGCTACGCCACGCGCGCGCTGGGCGGCTTCGTCCTGCTGGTCATCAGCTCAGCGGTGGTCTTTCTGCTGTGGTATTCGTTTACTCGCGACGCCTTTCAAATACAGCCCCTGGTGCCGGCACTTAAAAGCTGGTGGATGAAGCTGCACGTGCCCGCCAACTTCATCGGCTATGGCACTTTCTCGCTGTCGGCCATGGTGGGCTTCGCCTACCTGGTGAAAGAAAACGGCCAGACGCGCTCCTGGGGCAAGCTGGCTCCCTTGTTCGTGCTGGGCGCCATATTGTGCGCCGAGCCCATGGTGTTCGGTTCGCGCGAACTTTCCGCCACCTGGATGCTTTATTTCGGGATAGGCGCCATTATCGTCGGCGCCATCCTGGCATTTCGCCGGCCCATCGCCGACAAGCTGCCGTCGCTGGAAATCCTCGACGACATCATGTATCGCGCGATCGCCGTCGGCTTTGCCTTCTTTACCGTCGCCACCATCCTGGGCGCCTTGTGGGCCGCCGATGCGTGGGGCACATACTGGCAGTGGGACCCCAAAGAGACCTGGGCGCTCATCGTGTGGCTGAACTACGCCGCCTGGCTGCACATGCGGCTGATGAAGGGGCTGCGCGGCACCATGGCGGCTTATTGGGCGTTGGCCGGCTTGCTGGTAACCAGCTTCGCCTTCCTGGGCGTCAATATGTTCCTGTCGGGCCTGCATTCCTACGGAGAGCTGTAAAACGGCTGCGTACGCCGCCCGGTCGGCACACGGTCGGAACAACACCGCACATTCAGTCCTTGCAAGAGTCATGAATGTGCGGTATTTTGTGTCTGTTTGTATCGCAAGTTACATATTCACAGTCGTTGACGGTGTGATCGTAAAAAATGCTGGCATATATATGTGAATATTGTAAAATTTGATGTCAAGGCACTCGGGCCGATGCGCGTCAGAGCGTGCATTTACGCATCCTAGGCCAACTTCTTTCGCTGTAGAAAAATTATGTCGGTAGTCAAAGAAGGCCCTGGCATCAAGGCTAGGGCAAATATTCTGGCCAGCGAAGCACTCGAAGCCCAACTCGGCATACTGCAAATTTTTCTGCCCATTGCCGGATGGCTCGTCGGAAGACGAGACGATGACATCTGCACCGTGCTGGCTGCCAGAGGCGCATTGCGCGCATTTCCTTCCGAAGCGCTGACACGTCTGCTGGGCCAGCGTGGGCCGGGCGCCGGCGATTTTCAGTGCCGGCTCGCCACCGATGCTGAACAGGCGTATTTGCCTAGACCCGTTCCCGACGATACACGCAAAAGCTATCTGATCACGGCCCGGCTTGAGCAGCCAGGCAGCGACAGGGTGGGCTGCGTCGTGGGGTTGGCATACGAACCCATGACCGCACAGTTGGCCGTATGCGCGCAAAATCTGCGTTTGTGCGTGGACGCCATGGCCCTGGTGGTGAATCTGCATGGCGAGCTGGATGTGGCCGAGCAGATGGTCATCAAGATGCAGCGCGATGCATTCATTGACCCGCTGACCGGCGTATTCAACCGCGCGGGCTGGATCAACAGCCTGGCGCATATCGATGCCCTGGCGTCCAGCACCGACGAGGACGCCGCCATCGTGATGCTGGACCTGGATTTCCTGAAGGTCGTGAACGATACGCGGGGCCATGCGGCGGGCGACGACCTGCTGCGCCTGACCGCTCAGACCATTTCATCGGTATTGCGCAGCACCGATTCGGTCGGTCGGCTGGGTGGCGATGAGTTCGGGGTGGTGGTGCGGCATGCGACACAGGCTGTGGCCGAGTCGCTCATGAGCCGGTTAAGCCAGGCGCTGGCTCGCAGAGGCGTCAAGATATCCATAGGCATGGCGCTCAAGTCCGAAACCGGAACCTTGAAGAAAACCATGCATCTGGCCGACGAGCGCATGTATGCCGAAAAGCGGCAAAAGCCGCTGCCACCGAGAAACCGGCCCGGCCCGAGTTCGCGCGTGGCCTAAGGCCCATTATCGGCCGGCGTGGATTCCCTTTAGCCTTAACGGGCCCTAGAGCGTAAGGCGCGTTTGCGCCGCCGTCTTCCTGATGAAAGCCTGGGTTTCGGGAGACGACACCAGGTCTGTGATGGACTGGGCGTTCAGTATCTCTATGGGCGGCCTGGACTTCGACACGACGAAACCCTGCACGTAATCCACGCCCATGTCCTGCAGCGCCTGCATGGTGGCGGCGTCTTCCACCCATTCCGCAATGCTCTTCATGCCCAGGTTGTGCGCAAGCTCGACGATGGAACGCACGATAGTGACGTTGGCGTCGCTGGCCAGCATGTCGCGGATCAGGGCGCCGTCGATCTTGATGGCGTCGGCGCTCAGTTCCCTTAGATAAGAGAAGGAGGTGTAGCCGGCTCCGAAATCGTCCAGGGCGATACGCACGCCCATACGCTGCAAGCGCTTGATGAACTGCCGCGTGCGATCCAGATCCTGCAAGGCCACGCCTTCGGTGATTTCGACACACAGGCGTTTGGTCAGGTGGCTGTGATGGGCCAGGTTGGCGAAGAAGGCGTCGATGAATTTGTCGTCGTTCAGCGATACGCCGCTGAGGTTGATGCTGATGAACTGCGTTTTGCTCAGCCGCTTCTCGTGCTTGGCGAACCATTCCAGGGTGGCCGAGAACACCCATTTGTCGATGATGGTGATGGTGCCGCTTTCCTCGGCCGACGAGACGATCTTGCCCGTGGGTATCAGTACGCCGGCCGAGTCGCTCACCCGCAGCAGCACTTCGAAGTTCAGGGACTGCAAGGGCTCCTTCAGCGACATGATGGGCTGCAGTTCCAGATAAAGGCCGCGAGGTGAATCGCCCCCTTCAAGCTGGCCGAAAAGGCGTAGCTCTTCGGTGTGGTCCAGAAGTTCCTGTGAGTCCTGTTCGTAGACGACTACGCTTTGGTGCTGCTTGCGCGCCTCACGGCAGGCATGGTTGGCCGCCGAGATGGCGTCCTTGGCGCTCATGTCCTGGTTCACTTCTACGACCCCGATGGCGCTCTTGATCTGGAACGCACGCGTACCGATGTGGAAGGCGGTCGTGCTCAGCTGTTCTATGATCCGCTTGGCGGCTTCGCGCGCCTCGTTGACGGGCGTGTTGGGAAAGAGCACGATGAACTCGTCGCCGCCTATGCGGCCGATGTGCTGGGAATCCGACAAGGCGGATCTGATGCGCTGGCACACCTGCTTGAGCACTTCGTCGCCGGCCGTGTGGCCGAACAGACCGTTGATGCGCTTGAAGTGGTCCAGGTCCAGATAGGCCAGCGCACAGGGCTGACCCTGTTTAAGGTCGCTGAGCGCCTGGTCCAGCGCTTTTTCGATGCCGCGTCGGTTCAGCACGTCGGTCAGCGGGTCGTTGTCGGCCAGCAGGCGCAACTGATTGATGGTCTTGGTGCGCGCGGTGATGTCTTGCAGCGACCCTTCTATCCGTCCGTCGAATATGGCGGCCCGCAAAACGAAATGTTGCGGGCGGTCGGGGTCGTTGGATGGGTCCAGTCTTTTGATTTCGACTTCCTGCCCCGCCTGGGTCCGCTCCGACAGCTTGTGCCAGTCCTGCTCTTCGAAGTAATCGGTCCAGCGTACGGTTGCGTCGTTGTTCAGGGAAACGCCCAGCATCTGTTCCATGACCGGGTTGGCGCGCTGGAAGACGTGGTCGAATCCCAGGGTGAACATGCCTATGGGCGTGACGGCGTAGTTGCTGACCAGTTCGGTCTGCGCCTGCACCCTGGCTCGGCGGTCTTCGCGCATGCGCTCGGCCACGGCCAGCGCGATCATCACGTTGGACAGCAGCAGGGCGACGACGCTGTTGAATACGTCGACGAAGGGTGTGCGACCGAAAATGACCAACAGTATGCCCGACAGCATGACGCACAGCGCCATGCTCAGGGAAACGATGTGCCACATCCATACCCGCGAGCGGGTGCGATAGATGGTGCGCGCCAGCAGGAATGCCATCACCAGTATGCCGAAGCCGCAAACCGTCCACATCAGCAGATGGAACTGCGCATAAGGCAGCAGGAAGGCGCCCGCCAACTGCGCCAGGCCGGCCCATTGGCTGATGCGCAGCAGGCGGGGGTAGCTGTCGGCCCGGCTGCTGCGAAACAGCTCGGTGAACAGCGTATAGGTAAGCAGGTAGTAGGCGGCGATCGTTACCTGCCGGATGAACGGCATCCATTCCATCGGGATGCTCCTGCCCAGCCATTGGGTGTCCCAGCCCATGGCCAGTGCGCCCAGGCGCAGGTTGCCGACCAGCCATGCCGCCAGCAGCAGGTAGATCCATTCGCGATTGGTGATGGCGATGATCAGGATGAACAGGGCGATGGTCAGCAGGCCGCCTTCCAGCAGGCTAATGCCGCGGTCGAAGCGGCTGTTGGACGAATGCAGGTCGGTGATGGACCAGAGATCCACGGTGAGCGCGGCTTGACCGCTGAGGGTGGCGTGGCACAGGATGCTGGCCGGTAGGGGAACCCGGGCGAGCATGACGGAATATCCCTGCTTGGACCGGCGCATGGAGCCGGTGACCCGCTCGGGGTCGCCGGTGCCCAGGGGGTTCAGGGTGGCTGCGTTCCAGCATGTGATGTCCCGTATGTGGCGCGACGGCATGTCGATGGCGCTTTCGCCCAGTTCCGGGTCGAGGGGGACGTCGACCCGGAACCAGGTCGTGCCGTCGGCCTTGGCCTGCGACAAGGGCAAGCTTTTTTTCAGCGCTTCCAGGGCCGTGTCGGGCGTGTAGATGGCACCGGGGTCGGAAAGTGCCTGGAAGTGTAGCGGGCTGCCGCTGGTGTGCGGATAGCGGTTACTCAGCGTGAGCAGGGCTACCAGCGAGAACAGCACGATTCCGGCGGGCACTGCGTACAAGGAAAAGTAATAGATCAGCCTGCCGCAGCCATCAGCGAGCTTTTTTGGAAAAGCTTGGCAAAACGCGTTCAAGGACGTCATGATCTACTGTGGCCGGGCCTGCCCGAGTGTGTGGTGCAAGGCATAAGTTGTTTGGCTAACAGTATGTTAACGGACATTCCGCCCATTTCTTTACGGGCGGATGCCAAAAAACGGTCAGGGTAGCGTGATTTCGCTTGAAAACAGGCTTTCCAGGGATTCGCGGGGGCGAACCACGTGGGTCCGGTCGCCGTCGACCATGATTTCGGCGGCGCGTGGACGCGTATTGTACTGGCTGGCCATGGTGAAGGAGTAGGCCCCGGCCGACATGATGGCCAGCAGGTCGCCTTGCTGCAGTGAGAGCTGGCGGTTGCGCGCCAGCCAGTCCCCGCTTTCGCAGATCGGGCCCACGATGTCGTAGGACGGCGTGGCGGCGTCGGACTGGCGTGGATTCACGGCTTCCACGCTATGCCAGGCGTCATAGAGGGTGGGGCGTATCAGGTCGTTCATGGCGGCATCGACGATGGCGAAATTCTTTGCCTCGCTGTGCTTCAGGTATTCCACCGTGGTCAGCAGGACGCCGGCGTTGCCCACCAATGAGCGGCCAGGTTCCAGGACGATCTGCAAATGGCCCAGGCCGTGCTCGTCCAGCTTCTGGAAGACTTTGTCCAGCAGGGTCGTGGGTGACAGCAGGGTCTCGTCGGTATAGCGTATGCCTATGCCGCCGCCCAGATCCAGGTGCTTCAGGTGGATGCCGGCGCCGGCCAGCGATTCGATCAGGGCGATGAGCTTGCCCAGCGCGTCGATGTAGGGGCTGACTTCGGTAATCTGCGACCCGATATGGCAGTCCACCCCCACGATCTTCAGGCCGGGCAGGGTGGCGGCGCGCTGGTAGACGGCCAGGGCGGTCTCGATGGCGATGCCGAACTTGTTTTCTTTCAGGCCGGTCGATATGTAGGGATGGGTCTGGGCGTCGACGTCGGGGTTGACGCGCAGGGATACCGGGGCGATCTTGCCCATGTCTTGCGCCACTTGCGACAGGCGCAGCAGCTCGGCTTCGGATTCGACGTTGAAGCATTTGACGCCGGCCTTCAGGGCGGCTTGCATTTCCCACACCTGTTTTCCGACGCCTGAAAAGACGATGCGGGCGGGGTCGCCGCCTACGGCCAGGGCGCGGGCCAGCTCGCCGCCGGACACGATGTCGAAGCCGGAGCCGAGGTTCTTGAACTCATTGAGCACGGCCAGGTTGGAGTTGGCCTTCATGCCGTAGCAGACCAGCACGTCGCGGCCTTGAGCCGCCGTTCGATAGGCTTCCCAGGCATCATGCAGGGCCTGGCGCGAATAGACGTACAAGGGCGTGCCGTATTCACGGGCCAGGTCGGTCAGCGGGACGCGCTCCGCATGAAGGGAGCCGTTCAAAAACTGGAAATGGGGAGCAACAGTCATCGTCTATTCAGAGTGGTTGGATTCGTCAGGCTGCGCCAAGGGAATTCTGGCTTATTTGCCTGGGACTGGAGTGGTTGTGGCGGGCTCCGATTCCGGAAGCGCGGCGGGGGCGGGCGGCGTCGCCAGCGTTTCGTCGGGCGGCGGAGGCGGCATGTATAGCGGCCCCTTGTAGCCGCAGGCGGCCAACATGGAGGCCAGGGCCAGACAGGCCGCGTAGCGGCGGACGGCGTTGAAGGACGTCGGGGCGGGTTGCGCTTGCATGATCGGTCTCATTAAAACGGTACGTCGGGCGGTTGTTCGCGCCGGGGCTGGTTACCGCCGCCGGTCAATTGATTAAGCAGGTTGGAGATGCCGTCGGAGCCGCCGCCGTCCACCGGGATGTCGTTGGGCGAAGGCAGGCCTACGCGTGCCACGGCCTTCCCGGGCGGGAACTCGGCGAAGTAGAAATCGCCGTCGATCTTGCTGAGGCCTTCGGGCATGGGGCCGGGAGGCGTCTGCGGCTGGTTCTTCAGGGCATAGCGCATGTAGTCCAGCCAAATGGGCAGCGATGCGCCGCCGCCTGTTTCGCTGGAACCCAGCGAACGCGGCTGGTCGTAGCCCATCCAGGCCACGCCGACCAGCTTGGGTGTGAACCCGGCGAACCAGGCGTCATGCGACTCGTTCGTGGTGCCTGTCTTGCCGCCGATGTCGTCGCGCTTCAGTTCGCGGTGCACACGCGCGCCGGTGCCGTAGGTGGCCACGCCGCGCAGCATGTCGTTCATGACGTAGACAGTGCGCGGGTCGATGGCCCGGGCCGCGGCGTCGCCGGCGATGACGGGCTTGGCCTGCATGATGACCTTGCCGCTGCTGTCCGTGACGTGGTCGATCAGGTAGGGCGGAATGCGGTAGCCGCCGTTGGCGAACACGGCATAGGCGCCGGCCAGTTGCAGGGGCGTGACGCTGCCCGCTCCCAGCGCCAGGGGCAGCACGGGCGGCTGGCGTTCGCGGTCGAAGCCGAAGCGGGTGATGTAGTCCTGCACGTACTTGGGGCCCACCGCCTGCATGATGCGGATGGACACCATGTTCTTGGACTTGTACAGGCCCTGGCGCATGGTCAGCATGGGCTCGTAGGTGCGGCCGTAATTCTTGGGGGCCCAGGCCTTCGACCCGGTTTGCGCGGCGGTCAGGGTGAAGGGTTCGTCGGAAACCTGGGTGGCGGGCGTCAGCCCGCGTTCCAGGGCCGACGCGTAGATGAAGGGTTTGAACGACGAACCCGGCTGGCGCCAGGCCTGCGTGACGCGGTTGAACTTGCCGTCTTCGAAGTCGAAGCCGCCCACCATGGACTGGATGGCACCGTCTTGCGGCCGCAGCGAGACGAAGGCGGCCTGCACGGTGGGTGGGTTGATGACTTCCCAGTGTTCGCCGTTTTCATGGATATACACCACGGAACCGCGTTCTATCCTGACGTCCGCCTTGGCGTTCTTGACCAGGCCGCGAGCCACGATGCGTAGCGCACCCTTGTCGGTTACTTCGATGATTTCGTTGGAGGTGCGCGCGACGGTGATCTTGGTCGGGCTGGCCGATAGCACCACGCCGGTGAGCAGGTCGCCGTTGTCGGGGTATTTTTCCTGCAGGTCGTCGAGTATGGCATCCAGCTGCGCGGGCGTGTTCTCGATGCCGGCCGGCAGGTCCAGGGTTTCTTCAGGCCCGGGATAGGGAGCGCGGCGTGTGTAGTCCAGTATGCCCGACCTTACCGCCTGGTAGGCGGTTTCCTGGTCTTTGGAATGGACGGTGGTGTAGATGTTGAAGCCGCGCGAATAGATGTCGTCCTGATAGACGCCGTAAAGCAGTTGCCGCGCCAGTTCGGCGATGTAGTCGCCATGGATGGCATAGCCCCCGGCCGGTGTGCCGGGCGCCGACTGGATGACGATTTTTTGTTCCTTGGCCTGTTGGTACTCGGCTTCGGTCAGGTAGCCCAGGTTGCGCATGCGCCCCAGCACATAAAGTTGACGTGCCTTGGCGCGGTCGAAATTGGCGATGGGGTTGAAGCGCGAAGGCGCCTTGGGGATGCCGGCCAGCATGGCGGCTTCGGCCGGCGTGATGTCGGCCAGCTGCTTGCCGAAGTAGGTGCGCGACGCGGCCGCGAACCCATAGGCGCGGTGGCCCAGGTAGATCTGGTTCATGTACAAGTCGAGGATCTGATCTTTGGTCAGCGTGGCTTCGATCTTGAACGTCAGCAGCAGCTCGTAGAATTTGCGGGTGTAGGTCTTTTCGGACGATAGGTAGAAGTTGCGGGCGACCTGCATGGTGATGGTGCTGGCGCCCTGGGTTTTCGACATATGCGTCAGGTTGGCGATGACGGCCCGCGCCACGCCTGTCCAGTCTATGCCGCCGTGCTGGTAAAAGCGGTCGTCCTCGGCTGATAGAATGGCCGACTTCATGACGTCGGGTATCTCATTGAAGCGCAGCACGTTGCGACGCTCTTCGCCGAACTCGCCGATGAGAACCTTGTCGGCCGTATAGATGCGCAGCGGCACGCGTGGCCGGTAGTCGATCATGGCGCTCAGGTCCGGCAGGTTGGGCCAGGCCAAGGCCAGCGCCAGGGAACCGAGCAGCGCGCCGCATAGCCCCAGCCCCGCCACGAAAATCGCGGCCTTGAGGAAGAAGCGGCTGATCCACGATGAAGTCGTGGAAGAATTGTTTTTTGGGGAAGCGGTAGAAGAACTCATTAGGGGCGATTTTAAGTCTAACCGTGAGCAGACTATGATTTGCGCATCAGCTTAATGTAACCAAGTAATGCAGTGTAGAGGTATGCGGTCGGCCTGCAAGTGGGATAATACACAAATGAATGACTCTTTACCTTTCGGGTCCGCCGTTCAGGGGGCGGTTGACACCGGCGCATGCGAGCCGTCCGAGCCGCCGATGCTGCCTTTTGAACTGCCGGTTTTCCTGGTGGGCATGATGGGGGCCGGCAAGACCACCATAGGCCGCCACCTGGCCCGCAGCCTGGGCCGTGAATTCATGGACCTGGACCACGAGCTGGAAGCGCGTTGCGGCGTCCGGGTTTCCTTGATTTTCGACATCGAGGGCGAGGAAGGGTTCCGCAGGCGCGAAACGGCGGCGCTGGACGAATGTTCACGCAAGTCCGGGGTCGTGCTGGCGACGGGCGGGGGTGCGGTGCTGGCGCCGCGGAATCGGGACTACCTGAAAGAGCGCGGCGTCGTCGTGTATTTGCGCGCCAGTCCGGAAGAACTGTTTCGCCGCCTGGCCAGGGACCGCAGCCGCCCCCTGCTGCAAACCGCCGATCCGCAGGGGCGCATACGCGAACTGGTCGAGCAGCGCGAACCGCTGTATGCCGGCATCGCCGACCTGACCATAGAAACCGGCGCCATGCCGGTGGCCCAGGCCGTGCGCACGCTTGTTTCCATGCTTCAACAACACGAGGTGCGTTCATGAGCACAGTCCAGGTCGAAACGCCCGGAGGCGCTTACCCCATTCATGTGGCCGCCGGCCGGCTGGACGCTTTGGCGCAAAGCCTGCCCGCCGATGCCACCGCCGTGGCCATCGTCACCAACCCGACGGTGGCGGCGCATTACGCCGCGCGCGCCGAGCAGGCGCTGGCTGCCACGGGCAAGCGTGTGCTGCGCATCGAGCTGCCCGATGGCGAGGCTTACAAGGATTGGCAGACGCTGAACCTGATTTTCGACAGCCTGCTGAGCAACAAGCTGGACCGCCGGGCCGTTCTGGTCGCCCTGGGCGGCGGGGTAGTGGGCGACATCTGCGGCTTTGCCGCGGCCAGCTATATGCGTGGCATACGCTTCATCCAGGTGCCCACCACCTTGCTGGCGCAGGTGGATTCTTCGGTGGGCGGCAAGACCGCCGTCAATCATCCGCTGGGCAAGAACATGATAGGGGCGTTTTACCAGCCCCTGGCCGTGGAGATTGACCCCGACGTGCTGGCGACCTTGCCGGCGCGCGAGGTTTCCGCCGGGCTGGCCGAGGTCATCAAGCACGGCCTGATCATCGACGCGGAGTTCTTCGCGTGGTGCGAGCGCAATGCCGCGGCCTTGCGCGCCCTGGATCCCCAAGCCATCACTTATGCCGTCCAGCGTTCCTGCGAGCTCAAGGCGCAGGTCGTGTCGCAGGACGAGCGCGAGTCCGGTCTGCGGGCCATATTGAACTTCGGCCACACCTTCGGTCATGCCATCGAATCCGGCATGGGCTACGGGCAATGGCTGCATGGCGAGGCCGTGGGTTGCGGCATGGTGCAGGCCGCCGAACTGTCGGCCCTGGTACTGGGCCTGCCGACGGAAAGCGTGGAGCGCGTGCGCGCCCTGGTCCAGGCCATAGGCTGCCCCATACAGCCGCCCGACCTGGGCACCGAGCGCTGGATAGAGCTGATGCAGGTGGATAAAAAGACCGAGGGCGGTCAATTGCGTTTTGTCCTGCTGCCCGAGATCGGCCGAGCCCAGGTCCAGACGGCGCCTTTGGATGAAGTGCGGCGCGTCCTTGAAAAAACCGTCGCATCCGCGGCGGCTTAGGGCCGGCGGCAATGCAGGCGCTGGCGGCTTACGCATCCCATCCCGACCTGACGCGCGGGCGGCGCTACGTCGAACCCGCGGCGGTCGGCCGCAATCAGTTCCAGCGCGACCGCGATCGCATCATCCATTGCAACGCATTCCGTCTGCTTGAATACAAAACCCAGGTTTTCATCAACCACGAAGGCGATCTGTTTCGCACCCGCCTGACGCACAGTATCGAAGTGGCCCAGATCGCGCGCACGCTGGCGCGTAACCTGGGCTTGCACGAAGACCTTACCGAGGCGATTTCGCTGGCCCATGACCTGGGCCATACGCCTTTCGGGCATGCCGGGCAGGACGAGCTGAATGCCTGCATGCGCGAGCTGGCGCCCAAGGCGGGCGGTTTCGAGCACAATCTGCAAAGCCTGCGGGTGGTGGACGAGCTGGAAGAGCGCTATGCGGCATTCAATGGCCTGAACCTGTGCTTCGAAACGCGCGAAGGCATTTTGAAGCATTGCTCGGTCAAGCACGCCCGGCTGCTGGGCGACGTGGGCGAGCGCTTCCTGAACAGGACGCAGCCCTCGCTGGAGGCGCAGATCGCCAACCTGGCCGATGAAATCGCCTACAACAACCACGATATCGACGATGGCTTGCGCTCCGGGCTGATCACCATAGAGCAGTTGCAGATGCTGGAGGTCTTCGCCACGCATCATGCCGAGGTAAAGCGCAGGCATCCCAATCTGGAAAAGCGGCGGTTGGTGGCCGAGATCATCCGGTCCATGATCAATACCCTGGTGCTGGACCTGACCGAAACGACTCTGGCCAATATCGCCGCGCATAAGCCCGACAGCGCCGATGCGGTGCGCGCGGCGCCGCCGCTGGCGGCGTTTTCCGCTTCCATGCGGCGCCAGGCCGATGCCTTGAAAAGTTTTCTGCTGGACAATCTGTACCGGCACTACCGGGTCATGAGGATGACGACCAAGGCGCGGACCATCGTGCGCGAACTGTTCACCGCATTTTTGCAGGATCCGCGCCTGCTGGCCGGCGACCACCGGCGCGACGACGAGGTGGCGCAGGCGCGGGCCATTGCCGATTACATCGCCGGCATGACGGACCGCTACGCCATACGCGAGCACCACAAGCTTTTCCGCATGGATCAGGGCTTGTGACGTGAAGGCCGCAAGCGCGCCGCGCGTTTAAGGCGGGTGCTTGCCAGCCGGCTAGGCGGCGCTGCTTGGCTTTTCCAGCAGCGGCTTCAAGTAGCGGCCGGTGTGGCTGGCCGGAGCGGCGGCGATGTCTTCGGGGGTGCCTTGGGCCACGATGCGGCCGCCGCCCCCGCCCCCTTCCGGGCCCATGTCTATCACCCAGTCCGCCGTCTTGATGACGTCCAGGTTGTGCTCGATGATGATCACCGTATTGCCGCCGTCGACCAGCTTGCGCAGCACGTCCAGCAGCAGGGCGATGTCCTGGAAGTGCAGGCCGGTGGTGGGCTCGTCAAGAATGTACAGGGTGCGGCCGGTGCTGCGCTTGGATAGCTCCAGCGACAGCTTGACGCGCTGGGCTTCGCCGCCGGACAGGGTGGTGGCGCTTTGGCCCAGGCGCAGGTAGGACAGGCCCACGTCCATCAGGGTATTGAGCTTGCGCGATACGGTGGGCACGGCGTCGAAGTAGCTCAGGGCCTGCTCCACGGTCAGGTCCAGCACCTCGCTGATGCTGCGCCCGCGGTAGCGGATTTCCAGGGTCTCGCGGTTGTAGCGCTTGCCGCCGCATACGTCGCAGGGCACGTACATATCGGGCAGGAAGTGCATCTCGACCTTGACCACGCCGTCGCCCTGGCAGGCTTCGCAGCGGCCGCCCTTGACGTTGAAGGAGAAGCGGCCGGGGTCGTAGCCCCGCGTGCGCGATTCGGGAACGCCGGCGAAGAGTTCCCGTATGGGCGTGAACATGCCGGTGTAGGTGGCGGGGTTGCTGCGCGGCGTGCGGCCGATGGGGCTTTGGTCCACGCTGATGATCTTGTCGAAATGAGCCAGGCCTTCCAGCGCGTCGTAGGGCGCCGGCTCGGTCTGGGCGCGGTGCAGCTTCTGGGCCACCGCCGTGGCCAGCGTGTCGTTGATCAGTGTGGATTTGCCCGAGCCTGAAACCCCGGTGATGCACACCAGCTTGCCGGTGGGTATGGCCAGATCCACCGATTTCAGGTTGTTGCCCCGGCAGCCCTTCAGTTCCAGCCAGACCTGGTCGGTGGCCAGGGCGCGGCGCGGCGGGATGGCGATAGCGCGCGCGCCGCTAAGATACTGGCCCGTCAGCGACTGTGCATTGGCCGCCAATTCCTGCGGCGTGCCTTGCGCCACGATGCGGCCGCCGTGTTCGCCCGCGCCCGGGCCCATGTCCAGGACGAAATCGGCGGAACGTATCATGTCTTCGTCGTGTTCGACCACGATGACGCTGTTGCCCAGGTCGCGCAAATGCTGCAGTGTTTGTATGAGCCGGTCGTTGTCGCGCTGGTGCAGGCCGATGGACGGCTCGTCCAGCACATACATCACGCCGGTCAGCCCGGAGCCGATCTGGCTGGCCAGACGTATGCGCTGAGCCTCGCCGCCCGAGATGGTGTCGGCGCTGCGGTCCAGCGACAGGTAGTTCAGCCCCACGTTGTTCAGGAATTGCAGCCGCGCCTCGATTTCGCGGATGATGCGGTCGGCGATCTCCTTCTTGGCACCACCCAAGGTCAGGGCCTGGAACCACGCCAGGCAATCGGACAGCGACATGGCCTCGACCTCGAAGATGGCGCGGCCGCGGCGCTGGGCTTCGCCGGGTTCGTCGCCGATCAGCACATGCCGCGCTTCGGCGCGCAGGCGCGAACCATGGCAGTCGGGACAGGTCTTGGTGTATCGGTATTTGCCCAGCTCTTCGCGCACCGCGCTGGAATCGGTTTCGCGCCAGCGCCGTTCCAGGTTGGGGATGACGCCCTCGAAAGGGTGCTTCTTGACGGTGCTGCGTCCTTTTTCGTTCAGGTACAGAAACGGTATGGCTTCCTCGCCGGAGCCGAACAGGATGCGCTGCCGGACGTCTTCGGGAAGCTCCTCGAAAGGCGTATCGATGTCGAAGCCGTAATGGGCCGCCAGGCTGGTCAGCAAGGTGTGTGTGAATGCGTTGCGCCTATCCCAGCCATTGATGGCGCCGCTGGCCAGGCTCAGTTCGGGGAAGGCCACCACGCGCTTGGGGTCGAAGAAATCCACGCAGCCCAGGCCGTCGCAGGTGGGGCAGGCGCCAACGGGGTTGTTGAAGCTGAACAGGCGCGGTTCCAGCTCGGTCAGGCTGTGGTGGCAGATGGGGCAGGCGTAGCGGCTGGAAAAGGCCTGCTCTTCGCCGGTGTCCATGTTCAGCGCGATGACGCGGCCCTCCGACAGGCCCAGCGTCGTCTCGAAGCTTTCGGCCAGGCGCTGCTGGCTTTCGGGCTTGACGCGCAGCCTGTCCACCACCACGTCGAAATCGTGTTTCTCGGTTTTTTTCAGGGGCGGCAACTGGTCCAGCGACACCATTTCGCCGTTCACGCGCAGCCGCACGAAGCCCTGCGCCTGCAGGCTGGCGCATTCCTCTTCGAAACTGCCCTTGCGCGAACGCGCCAGCGGCGCCAGGATGGCCAGCCGGGTATCGGGCGCCCAGCCTTGCACTTTGTCGACCATCTGGCTGACGCTCTGGGCCTGCAGCGGCAGGCCGTGGTCCGGGCAGTAGGGCGTGCCGACCCGCGCGTACAATAAGCGCAGGTAGTCGTGGATTTCCGTGATGGTGCCGACCGTGGAGCGGGGGTTGTGGCCCGCCGACTTCTGCTCGATGGAGATCGCCGGCGACAGCCCTTCGATCAGGTCCACGTCGGGCTTGTCCATAAGCTGCAGGAATTGCCGTGCATAGGCCGACAGGCTTTCCACGTAGCGGCGCTGGCCTTCCGCATACAAAGTGTCGAAAGCAAGCGAGGATTTTCCCGATCCGGACAGGCCCGTCACCACCACCAGCTTGTGGCGCGGCAAGTCGACGGAAACATTTCTCAGGTTATGCGTTCGGGCGCCCCGGATGCGTATCGCTTCCATAAGCTTCAAGGTTAAGGTCTTTCAAAGGCTAACTTGCTACTATAACGCGCAGCCCGTTTCCATGCCCTGTTTCATTCCCGCATGGCGGCGGAACCCGGGCTCTTGTGCGTTTACCCATCCAACGAGTTTTTATGACCCATCCCGCCGATCATTCCGGTGCCTCTTCCAGGACCAAGCTAAGGCTGACGCCCACCGAGCGGCGCGCCAGCGTCACCCTGGCCCTGCTTTTCGCCTCGCGCATGCTGGGCCTGTTCCTGCTGACCCCCATTTTCGCGGTGGCGGCCCAGGCCATACCCGGCGGCAACGACGCGGCCAAGGTCGGGCTGGCGCTGGGCGCCTACGGCTTGACCCAGGCCATCATGCAGATCCCGCTGGGCATGGCGTCGGACCGCTACGGCCGACGGGGTGTGATCGTCTTCGGCATGTTGCTGTTCATCGTCGGCGGGGTCATCTGCGCCCTGGCCAAGAACGTGGACTGGATCATCGCGGGGCGGGTCATCCAGGGCCTGGGGGCGGTGTCCGCCGCCATCACCGCCTGGGTGGCCGACGCCACCCGGCCCGAGGTGCGCACGCGGGCCATGGCCATGGTGGGCGGCTCCATCGGCGTTTCGTTTGCCGCATCCCTGGTGCTGTCACCCATGCTGGTGGGTGAATTCGGTCTGTCGGGCCTGTTCTGGGCCATCAGCCTGCTGGGTTTCGTCTGTCTGCTGATCGCCTGCTTCGTGGTGCCGACCGTGCCTTTGGCCAAAGCGCCCATCATCCAGGCGCGGCCGCGCGACGTGCTGGGCCATATCGACCTGCTGCGTCTGAATTTTGGTGTCTTCTGTCTGCATTTCATCCTGATGGCCCTGTTCATCGTGGCACCCGGCTTGCTGGCAACGCTGGGCGGTTACAAATCGGCCAATCTGTGGGAAGTGTATCTGCCCGTCATCCTGCTGTCCTTCGTGCTGATGGTGCCCGCGGTCTTCTACACCGAGACCCGGCGCGCCCACAAGGTTGCGCTGGAAGTCGCGGTGGCCGGCCTGGTGGTCGTGCTGGCCCTCATGCCGCTGGCCAGCCACAGCTTTTTCGGGACGGTGGCGATGTTGGTCGGCTTTTTCATCGCCTTCAACATCCTGGAGGCCTTGCAGCCTTCGCTGGTCTCGCGGGTGGCTCCGCCCGAGTACAAAGGCCTGGCCCTGGGTTTTTACAATACCGCCCAATCCCTGGGCGTATTCATGGGGGGCGCGGTGGGGGGCCTGCTGGCGTCGCTGAATCGCTCCTCGACGGTGTTCTTGGTGTCGGCCGCCCTGGCCTTCGTGTGGTTCCTGACGGCGCGCGGGTTCAAGGAGCGATCCTGAAATAGGATGAATTCGTGCCCTCGTGTTACTACTTGCCAGTCGTGCAAGCCTGGCCCTTATCGTCGATAATGGCGTCAATCTGAAATTTTCAAGTTAAGGGTATTGTCATGGCCTCAGTCAACAAAGTCATTCTCGTCGGCAACCTTGGGCGGGACCCCGAAGTGCGCTACAGCCCCGACGGCGCCGCCATCTGCAACGTATCCATTGCCACCACTTCGCAATGGAAAGACAAGGCCACGGGCGAAAAGCGCGAAGAAACCGAATGGCACCGCGTGGTGTTCTACAACCGCCTGGC
>JBARWC010000069.1:0-7135 GCA_049646585.1 Burkholderiaceae bacterium
GCGTCGGACACCAGCGCCACCCGCTCGCCGCGCTCCAGCCGCTGCACGATGGCTTGCGCCGCGCTGGCTTCGTTATGGCGATGCGCGGCCATGAGGGGCGTGGCGATGCTCCAGGCTTCCAGCAGGCTGCGGCTGGCTCGGGTGTCCTCGGCGGCGATCACGTCGCAACGCGCCAGGGTTTCGCGGGCGCGCAGGCTGAAATCGCCCAGGTTGCCGATAGGCGTGGCTACCACGTACAGGGTCGAGGCGGGCCAGCTCTGGGCGTCCATGCGCTCGGTGAGACGTTTCCATGCCGCCTGCGAGGCTGAAAAATCGGTCGTATCGCTCATACTGCTGGCTAAGGCCTTATAAAAGAAAGGGGTGAAGCATGACGGATGACGCGCTTGCCTACGCATTGGCCCGGCTCGCCCAGGAAAAGGCGGTACGGGCCAGGCGCCGCCGGGCCAAAGCCGCCACGCCCCGGGCGCCCGCCCCGGCCGGGCTGGCCGCATTTTCGCCCACGCAGAAGGCGGGGCGCGCTTCCGAAGAACGGGCCGGCCGCTACCTCGAGGATCGCGGCCTGGCCATACTGGAGCGCAATCTGCGCAGCAAGGCGGGCGAAATCGATCTGGTGGCATACGACCGGGGCGTACTGGCCTTCATCGAGGTGCGCCGCCGATGCTCGCGCCAATACGGTGGCGCCGCCGCCAGTGTAAACCGCGGCAAGCAGATGCGCCTGATTCGGGCGGCCCAATACTTCCTGCCACGACTGGCGCAACGCCATTTCCGCGGCGTCATCCCCGTTTGCCGCTTCGACGTGGTCAGCGACGAGCCCGAAGGCCTGGTCTGGATAAAAGACGCCTTCCGGGCCTAGCCTCGGCGGGCCATCGTCCGTTACGTACCATGACATGATTTTCATTCGAACATGAGATAATGCCCTCTATGGACATGACATCCCACATGGCATCGCATTTCAATGATGCGATCGACGCATTCAAGGCCAGTTCACGCGATCTGGCCCAGCCCTTGTCGACGGCGGTGGACCTGCTTTTCGGCGCTCTGGGCAACGACGGCAAGATCCTGGCCTGCGGCAATGGAGGCTCGGCGGCCGACGCCCAGCATTTCATTGCCGAGCTCGTCGGGCGCTTCGAGCGCGATCGCCTTCCCCTGGCCGGCGTGGCCCTCAATACCGATACCTCCATCATGACCGCCGTCGGCAACGACTACGGCTTCGATTCGGTCTTCGAGCGCCAGGTCAATGCGCTGGGCCGCTCCGGCGACGTCCTGGTGGCCATATCCACCAGCGGGAACTCCGTCAACATTATCCGGTCCATAGAAGCGGCGCACGACCGCGACATGTCCGTCATCGCCCTGACCGGCAAGGGCGGCGGGAAAATCGCCGAGCTTTTGCAAGAAACCGACATTCACCTATGTGTTCCGCACGACCGAACCATGCGGATACAGGAAGTCCACATCATGCTGCTGCACGCCCTGTGCGACGGTATCGACGCACTGCTACTGGGAGACACACTGTAATGCCTACACGCAAAAATGCCCAACGATTCCTGCTGGCCGGCATCGTCTTCGCCAGCCTGGCCTCGCTTTCGGGTTGCGGCCTGCTGGTGGTCGGCGGCGCCGCGACCACCGCGGTGGTCGCCACCGACAGGCGCACCACGGGCGAGCAGGTCGAAGACCAGGCCATCGAAATGAAGTCGAGCGCCGAAATGCGCAGGCTCTTCGACGACAAGGCGCGCGTCAACACCACCGCCTACGGCGGCTGGGCCCTGCTGACCGGCGACGTTCCCACGGCGCAAGACAAGCAAAAGGCCGGCGAAGCCGCCGGCAAGGTCGACAAGGTCACCAAGGTCATCAACGAGCTGCGCGTGGGCGACATCACCGCCGTCAGCGTGCGCACCAACGACACCTGGCTCACCTCCAAGGTCAAGACGGCGCTCATCAACACCAAAGACGTCCCCAGCCGCACCATCGTGCTGACCACGGAACGCGGCGTCGTCTACCTGATGGGCCGTGTCACCGACGAGGAAGGCCAGCGCGCCGCCAAGGCGGCGGCCGGCGTGAACGGCATCAACAAAGTAGTAAAATTGTTCCAGATCGTCACGCCGGAAAGCATCGCCCAGCAGACCAAGCCTGCTCCGGTCGAAGACGCGACGCCCTCCACTTCTAACGCTAGTTCATCGCCTGACACGTCCTCCAGCGACGTCCAGGCCATGCCCATCAAATGAAAAAAGCTCTCATCGGCATCGTTGCCGTGCTGGCCCTTGCGGGGGCCGGCATCTGGCAGTTCTCGGGCTCGGCCAAAACAGCGCCCGATGTCACCTTCACCTCCTTGACGGGCCAGAAAATCGCCATGAGCGAGCTGCGCGGCAAGGTGGTGCTGGTCAAGTTCTGGGCCACCAGCTGCGTCACCTGCATCGCCCAAATGCCCGACACCATCCAGAACTACAAGGATCTTTCGCCCAAGGGCTTCGAGACCATCGCCGTGGCCATGCAGTATGACCCGCCCAACTACGTCAAGAATTACGCCGAAACGCGCAAGCTGCCTTTTACAGTGGCCATCGACGCGCGGGGCGAGATCGCCAAGGCTTTCGGCGACGTGCAGCTTACCCCCACCGCCTTCCTCATCGACAAAGAAGGCCATATCGTCAAACGCTATCTGGGCAACTACGATAAGGCCTCTTTCTTAAGCACCGTAAACAAGGCCCTGGCCAGCTAAACCATGACCACTACCCAAGACGCATCCGCCCACTCCTCCACCGTCAAAGCCGATGTCCTGTCGGAAGCGTTGCCCTACATACGGCGCTTCCACGGCAAGACGGTAGTCATCAAGTACGGCGGTAACGCCATGACCGAAGAAGCGTTGCAGCGCAGCTTCGCCCACGACGTCGTGCTGCTCAAGCTGGTCGGCCTGAACCCCGTGGTCGTGCACGGCGGCGGCCCCCAGATCAATGCCGCGCTCAAGCGCATAGGCAAGGAAGGCGCCTTCGTCCAGGGCATGCGCGTCACCGACGCCGAAACCATGGAAGTGGTCGAATGGGTGCTGGGCGGCCAGGTCCAGCAGGACATCGTCATGATGATCAACGAGGCCGGTGGCAAGGCGGTCGGCCTTACGGGTAAAGACGGCTGTCTTATCCAAGCCAAGAAAAAAATGATGGCCGACCAGGAAAAACCCGGCCAATGGCTGGATATCGGCTATGTGGGCGACATCACCCGCATCGAGCCGGCCGTGGTCAAGGCCTTGCAGGACGACCAGTTCATTCCCGTGATTTCATCCATCGGCTATGGCGAGGACGGCACCGCCTACAACATCAACGCCGACGTGGTCGCCGGCAAGATGGCTGAAGTCCTGGGCGCCGAAAAACTCGTCATGATGACCAACACGCCGGGCGTGCTGGACAAGAACGGCGAGCTCCTGCGCAGCCTGTCGGCGCAAACCATAGACGAACTCTTCGAAGACGGCACGATCTCGGGCGGCATGCTGCCCAAGATATCGTCGGCGCTGGATGCAGCGCGCAACGGCGTCACCTCGGTGCACGTGGTCGACGGCCGCGTCCCCCATTGTCTGCTCCTGGAAATCCTGACCGACCGCGGCGTCGGCACCATGATCAGCTCACATTAGGCCCATGCGACCCTTGCGCGGCGCCCTTGCCCAGCATCGCGCGCGCCACCCTTTCGGGTCGTCGCGCGACGCCGACCGGGTATGGCTGTTCGACCTGGACAACACCCTGCATGACTGCTCCAAGGGCATCTTCCAGGCTATAGACGGGGCCATGGCCAGGGCAGTCGCCACCACCCTGTCGCTGGATGCGCAGGCCGCCAACGCCCTGCGCACGCAGTACTGGAAGCGCTACGGCGCCACCGTCATCGGCATGGTGCGCCATCACGGCGTCGATGCCAAGGCCTTCCTGAAACTCAGCCACGACTTCCAGGTCGCTCCCCTGGTCCACTGCGAAACAGGCCTGGGGCGCAAGCTCAAGCTGCTCCAGGGCCGCAAGATCATCCTGACCAACGCGCCGCTGGACTATGCACACGACGTCCTCAAGGCCCTGGGCATACTGCATCATTTCGAATGCGTCTGGGCCATAGACCACATGAAGCTGCAAGGGGTTTTGCGCCCCAAGCCGTCCGCCGCGCTGATGCGGCAGATCGTGGCCCGCCTGGGCGTGCCGGCGCAGCGCATCGTGCTGGTGGACGATACGCTGCGCAACCTGAAAGGCGCCCGGCAGGCCGGCATGCGCACCGTTCACGTATTTCATCCTGAAACGCCGTTTTCGTCCCGGCACAGCGGCCGCAGCCTTTATGTGGACGTGAAGGTCAGGTCGGCTGGCCGGCTGCTGGCCGGGAGCCACGCCCTGCGCAAACCAGGCAGTCCGGATCGCGCTTGAAGCGTATGGTCTGCCACTGCATGGACAAGGCGTCCAGGCAAAGCATGCGCCCCACCATGGGCTCGCCCATGCCCGCCAGCAGCTTGATCGCCTCGGCGGCCTGCATGCTGCCCACCATGCCCACCAGAGGCCCCAACACGCCCGTGGTGGCACAGCGCAACTCCTCGACGTCGTCCGCCTCGGGAAACAGGCAGTGATAGCAGGGCGCATCGTCGCGGCGCAGATCGAAGACGCTGACCTGGCCTGAAAACTTGATGGCGGCCCCTGACACCAGGGGCTTGCCGTGCCGCACGCAGGCGCGGTTGACGTCGTGCCGGGTCTGGAAATTGTCGCAGCAGTCCAGCACCAGATCGGCCAGACGCACCTGTTCGTCCAGCGCCGGGCCGGTAAGCCGGGCGACCAGGGCATCGATACGGATATCGGGATTCAATTGCAGCAGCGCCTGCTTGCCCGATTCGGCCTTGGCCTGGCCGATGCGGTCGTTGGTATGCAGGATTTGCCGCTGCAGATTGCTGAGCTCGACCTCGTCGTCGTCGGCCAGCACAAGATGGCCGACGCCCGCCGACGCCAGGTAATAAGCGGCCGGCGAACCCAGGCCGCCCGCGCCGACGATCAGCACCCGGGCAGCCAGCAAGCGCTCCTGCCCTTCTATGCCGAACTCGTCCAGCAGTATGTGCCGGGCATAGCGGAGCAACTGCTGATCGTTCATTGCGACAGCGGCACCACCCCGCTGGGCGTGATCTTGTACCGCTCGGTCCGAGGCTCAGCGGGAGTCACGGGAGTTTTTTTTTCCGCCGCGGGCGATTTGCCGGCTTCGGTCTTTTCGGATTTGCCCTTGCTTGTTTCGGCCTGCTTCCCGGACTTGGCTTGCGCCGCCGGCTTGTCGGCCTTGGCCACGGCCTGGCTCGGGTCGTTCTTCTTGACGCTGCGGCCCTCAAGGAAATTGACGGCCTGCTGAAGCTGATAGTCGTCGGCGCCGCCGAACTCGAACATCTTGGGTTCGGCCTTGTCGTCATCCGCGTCGAGCTTGCTGGTTTCCTCTTTGGCCACATTGCCATTGAGCAAATGCCTTTGCAAATCGACCTCGCGCGGCAGGCGGAAAAGGTTGCCCTGGGCGGTATCGTCGACCGTGATGTCGGGATCGACGCCGGTGACCTGGATGGAGCGGCCCGCCGGCGTGAAATAACGCGCCGTGGTCAGCTTGATGCCGGTGTCTTCGCTAAGCGGCAGGACGCTTTGCACCGAGCCCTTGCCGAAAGTGCGATTGCCGATGATCTTGGCGCGCTTGTGATCCTGCAGAGCGCCGGCCACGATTTCGGATGCCGATGCCGAGCCCACGTTGACCAGCACCACCATGGGCACCGACTTGGCCCAGCCGGATACGCTGGTACCGGCCGGCGTACCGCCGCCGTCCAGGTAATTGCGCATGTAATCGGCGGGCTTGGCGAAGTATTCGCGGTTGGACGAAGGAATGCGTCCCTTGGTCGAGACGACCAGGACATCGGGCTTGAGGAAGGCGGACGATACACCGATGGCGCTGTCCAGCAGGCCGCCCGGGTCATTGCGCAGATCGAGCACCAGCGCCTTGGGCGCCGACTTGGCGCTGAGCGTGGCCAACTGCTTGGCCAGGTCTTCGACCGTGCGCTCCTGGAACTGGGCGATGCGCACGTAGGCAATGCCGTTGTCCAGCATTTTGCTGCGCACGCTGCGCACCTTGATCAGATCGCGCACGATATGAACGACCAGGGGCTTTTCCTTGTCTTGCCGCTTTATGGTCAGCACGATGGGCGTCTTGGGTTCGCCGCGCATGAGCTTGATGGCTTCGCTTAGCGTCATGCCCTTGGTGGGCTTGCCATCGATGTGCGTGATGATGTCGCCCGCCAGGATGCCGGCGCGCGCCGCGGGGGTGTCTTCGATGGGCGAGATGACCTTGGGCATGCCGTCTTCGCTGCCGATTTCAATGCCCAGGCCGCCGAAGCCGCCCTGGGTGATGGCTTCCATTTCCTTGAAGGCCTCGGCGTCCAGGTAGGTGGAATGCGGGTCCAGGTCGCTGAACATGCCCTTGATGGCATCGCTGATGAGCTTGTCGTCGGTGACGGGCTCTACGTAGCTGCTTTTGATGGCGGCAAAGACATTGGCGAACTGCTGCAGCTCTTTCAGGGGAAGGGGTTCGCCCCGCTGGGCGGCCGCCGTTATGCCCAGGCTGATCAATACACCGCCGAGTGCGCCCGCGACCACCAATCCAAAACTGCCAAACCTGCGAGTGCTCATGCACGTTCCCGAAGTAATTTCAAAAAAGACGCGCCCACCGGCGTCAGGTAAATAGTAACGAAATTACCGCTTTAACCAAAGCAGAGGATTCACGGGGGTACCCTGATGTCTGATTTCAAAGTATAGACCCGGCTCGACCTGCCCGCCTGTCGCGCCCACCGTGGCGACCGTATCGCCGGCGCCGACGACGTCGCCGACGCGCTTCCGCAGGCTCTGGTTGTAAGCATACACGCTCAGGTATTTGGCGCCATGGTCGATAATCATGATGTTGCCGAAACCGCTCAGCCAATTGGCGTAGACCACCCTGCCGGGACCGATGGCATGCACCGCCGCCCCCTCGGGCGCGCGCAGGACAATGCCCCGCCAAAGACCGCCTTCGGGCCTTTCGGCGCCGAACTTGCCCTGCACCTGGCCCTGCACGGGCCACGGCGCACCTTTGGCCAGACCCTTGAAGCCGCCCGCGGGCGCAAGGCGCGGTTCCG
>JBARWC010000070.1:0-8916 GCA_049646585.1 Burkholderiaceae bacterium
CTGTCTTGCCTGGCCCTGCCCGCCGCCCGCCCTTACGGCGATTGGCTGGACGGCATTGCCTGCCACAGTCTGGCGCAGTTGCGCGGGCTGCCTCGCAAAGGGCTGCAGCAGCGCAGCAGCCCCTTGCTGCTGCAGGAGCTCGACCAGGCCTACGGAGACGGGCGCACGAACCTTCCCTGGTTCCAGGCGCCCGAACGTTTCAAGCAGCGCTACGACCTTACCGAGAATCTGGAGCATTGCAACGCCATTCTCGCGGTGGCGCGTCGCCTGATCGAACAGCTTTGCGGCTGGCTGCATGCGCGGCAATGCGCCGCCCGCGTGCTGGACTTGCTGCTGCACCACGAAAAAGGCCGTCATGCAAGGCCGCCCACCCGCATCGTGCTGCGTCTGTCTGAAGACGCCTGGACGCCCGCAAGCTTCCTGGCCGTGCTTGGCGAGCAGTTGCAATCGCTCAGCCTGGAGGCCCCCGTCATCGCGCTTGAGTTATCCGTCACCCAGACGCTTTCCCGACCGGCGTCCAGCCTGAGCCTGTTTCCCGAACCCGAGCAATGGCTGCGCCAGGAGCACCGCGTGCTGGACCTGCTACAGGCCCGGCTCGGGCGGGACCGCGTCCTGCGTCCCCGGCCCCATGCCGACCACCGCCCCGAACAGGCCAATCTGTGGGAAACCGCCGACGTGCCGGACCAAGCCGCGGGGATGCCGCCCGCGCTGCCCGGATCCGCCCGTCCGTTCTGGCTGCTGCCCGAGCCCGAAAAACTGGACATCCGCAACGACCGACCCGTCTACAAGCATAGCGGGCTACGGCTCATCCTTGGCCCCGAACGCCTGGAAACCGGCTGGTGGGAGGCATCCGGACACGAGCAGCGCGACTACTTCGTTGCGCAGGACGAACAAGGAGCACGCTACTGGGTCTACCGGCAGCGCGAAGACGTCGGCCTGGGTTGGTTCCTGCACGGCTTTTTCGGCTGAACCCGGCATCACATCGCCCGCAACCCATCATGAAAGCCGTCGTTCTTCCCGACTATGCCGAGCTGGACTGCCTGTCCAACTTTTCCTTCCTGCAAGGCGCTTCTCACCCCGAGGAACTCGTCGAGCGCGCCGCCGAACTGGGCTACGAAGCCCTGGCGCTTTGCGACGAATGCTCCCTGGCCGGTGTGGTGCGCGCCTGGACCGAAACCAAGCAGCAGTCCATCAAACTGATCATAGGCAGCCGTTTCAAGGTGGACGGCATGGAAATCATCATCCTGGCGCGCAACAAGAAGGGCTACGGCGATCTGTCCGAGCTGATCACCCTGGCGCGCAGGCGCAGCGAAAAAGGCCGCTATCGGCTAAGCCTGGAGGACATCGCCGCGCCGCCATCGGGTTACGAGCACCTGAGAAACCTGCCCGACTGCCTATGCATATTCAAGCCGGCATACGGTGCTCCGGCCGAACTCCTTCATGAACAGGCCGCGCGGCTGCTGCACTTGTTCGCCGGGCGCTTGTGGATGGGGCTGGGCCTGCTGCATCGGCATGCCGACGCCCAGCACCTGGCCGCGCTGCGGGCGGCGGCGCAGCCGTTGGCCATCCGGCTGGTGGCCATAGGACAGGTCGAAATGCACAGGCGCTCGCGACAGCCCCTGCACGACACTCTGGCGGCCATACGCCTGAAGCAATCCGTGGAGGATTGCGGCTACGAACTCAAATCCAATGCCGAACACCACTTGCGCAGCCGCCTGCGGCTGGCCAACATCTACCCCGCGCAAGCGCTGGAGGAAACCCGCGTCGTAGCCTCACTTTGCACCTTCCGCCTGGACGAGATCCGCTACCAATACCCCAAGGAAATCGTGCCCGATGGCATGAGCCCGGCCGCCTACCTGCGCCAGGAAACCTATGCCGGGGCCCGGCGGCGCTATCCAGAAGGCATTCCGGAGCCGGTGAAGAACCAGTTGGAAAGCGAGCTGCTCATCATCGCGGGGCTGGAATACGAGCCGTATTTCCTGACCGTTTACGACATCGTCACCTTCGCCAGGAAACACGACATTCTTTGTCAGGGCCGCGGCTCGGCGGCCAATTCCGCCGTCTGCTACTGCCTGGGCATCACCGAAGTCGATCCCAAGAACGGCAACGCCTTGTTTGCCCGCTTCATCAGCCAGGCCCGCAAGGAGCCGCCCGACATCGACGTGGATTTCGAACACGAACGCCGCGAAGAAGTCATCCAGTACATCTACGAAAAATACGGCAGGCACAGGGCCGCGCTGACCGCCGTGGTCAGCAGCTACCGCAAGCGCAGCGTGCTGCGCGACACGGGCAAGGCGCTGGGCCTGGACCCCATGCTGATCGACCGGGTGGCCAAGTCCTTTCACTATTGGGACGGCAAGCGCAACCTGCTGGAGAAAATGGCGGAGCACGGCCTGGATAGCGGCTCACACGTCGCCAGGCTGTGGGCGGAGCTGGCTCAGGAACTGACCGGCTTTCCCCGACACCTGTCGCAGCACCCCGGCGGCTTCGTCATCGCGCGCGACAAACTCTGCCGGCTGGTTCCCATCGAAAACGCCGCCATGCCGGATCGCAGCATCGTCCAGTGGGACAAGGACGATCTGGACGCCATGGGCCTGCTCAAAGTCGACATCCTGGCGCTGGGCATGCTGTCGGCGCTGCACCGTTGCCTGGACCTGGCCGGCCGCCGGCGCGGGCGGCCCCTGCTCATGCGGCATATCCCGGACGACGACGAGCCCACTTATCAGATGATCCAGCAGGCCGATACGATAGGCGTGTTCCAGATCGAATCGCGGGCGCAAATGAGCATGCTGCCCAGGCTCAAGCCCGCCGTCTTCTACGACCTGGTGGTTCAGGTGGCCATCGTGCGGCCCGGCCCCATCCAGGGCGGCATGGTCCACCCCTATCTGCGGCGCCGGCAAAAACTGGAAGACGTCGAGAGCCCCACCCCCGCCATCACCAAGGTATTGGAGCGCACCCTGGGCGTTCCCATCTTCCAGGAACAGGCCATGCAGATCGCCATGGAGGCCGCCGGCTTCAGCGCCGACGAGGCCGACCAGTTGCGGCGCTCCATGGCGGCCTGGAAGCGCAAGGGAGGCGTCGAGCATTTTCGGCAGCGCCTGATCGACGGCATGGTCAGCAGCGGTTGCGACGAGGACTTCGCGCTGCGCCTGTTCCAGCAATTGGAAGGCTTCGGCGAATACGGCTTCCCTGAAAGCCATGCGGCCAGCTTCGCCAAGCTGGCCTATATCAGCGCCTGGCTCAAGCGCCACGAACCCGAAGCCTTCCTGGCCGCCCTGCTCAACGCCCAGCCCATGGGCTTTTACTCGCCCAGCCAATTGGTGCAGGACGCCAGGCGGCACCACGTCATCGTCCTGCCCGTGGATATTCAAGCCAGCGGCTGGGACGCCGATCTGGAACCCGCCTGCGAATCCGGCCCCGGCAAACGCCCGGCCGTGCGCCTGGGACTGAACCAGGTCAAGGGACTGTCCCGGGATGCCGCCCGGCGTATCGAAGCGGCCCGCGGGGCGCAAGCCTTCCGGACGACGCAGGACCTGGCCGCCCGCGCCGGCCTGGACCGCCACGAGATGGATGCCCTGGCCGCCGCCAACGCCTTGCAGGCATTAAGCGGCCATAGGCGCCTGGCCCGCTGGCAGGCCGCCAGCCAGCCGCTCAAGGGCCTGCTGCACGATGCCCCCATCGCCGAGGCCGTCCAGCCCCGGCTGCCGGCACCCACCGAAGGCCAGGACATCCATGCCGACTATCGCTCTTTGGGCTTGACCCTGGGACGCCATCCCACCGCTTTGCTGCGCCCGGCCTTGCGGGCTCGCCGCTTCGTGCCGGCGGCCGAGCTGGCCGCCGACTATCCCGACCGGCGCCTGGCCCGGGCCTGCGGCATCGTGACGGGGCGCCAACGCCCCCAAACCGCCAAAGGCACGGTCTTCGTCACCCTGGAGGATGAAACCGGCAACGTCAACGTCATCGTCCACGCCGAACTGGCCCTGCGCCAGCACGCCGCCCTGGTGCAATCGCGCCTGCTGGGCGTCTACGGCATCTGGCAACGCCACCAAGGCATCAGCCACCTGCTGGCCAATCGGCTGGTCGACCTGAGCGAACTGCTGGGTTCCCTGCCCACCCGCAGCCGGAACTTCCATTAAAATGGATGCTTTGGACCAGGATGCATCATGGGCAACACGCTAAAACAGCAATTGGCCGACGCCGTAAAAACCGCCATGCGCGCCAAGGATTCCGCCCGGTTGGGCACGCTGCGTTTCCTGCAAGCGGCGATCAAGCAAAAAGAAGTTGACGACCGCCGCGACCTGACCGACGCCGACGTCACCGCCATCATCGAAAAACAAGTCAAGCAGCGGCGCGAATCCATCGCCGCCTTCGAGCAAGCCGGGCGCCTTGAAACCGCCGAACAGGAAAAGGCCGAACTGGCCGTCTTGCAGGAATTCCTGCCCAAGCAGGCCGAGCCGGCGGAAATCGACGCCGCCGTCGATGCCGCCATCGCCCAGGTCAGCGGTCAGGGCGTGACGGGCGCTCCCGCCATGGGCAAGGTGATGGCCCTGCTGAAGACGGCGCTGGCTGGCCGCGCCGATATGTCGGCGATTTCCGCCCAGGTAAAAGCGCGCTTGATGTAAGCCGCAAGCCGCCGGCTTGCCTAGCGCGACACGCCTAGCGGTAGACCACGCAGACCGAAGTGTCCATCATGACCGACTGGCGCATGGCGTTCAGGGCGCCCTGGTCCCAGGGCGAGGGCCCCCAGACGGTATGGGTCACCTGGGTGTGCTTGGCATCGATGGCCTTGATGTCGGTGCGGGCGACCTCCAGCCCGCCCAAGGGGCTCCGCACCGCCACGCTGCCCGACTGCATGGCCGGATCGACCTGCGCATAGACATCGTAGTGCTTGCTGCCGCGCAGGCACTCGTCGGCCTGGTTCTGGGCACGAAGATAAACCGTCTGATAATTGCGGGGAACCGTATAGGACACGCTGGGCGACTGGTCGCCCGGATGTATGCCCCCCACGCAGCCCGCCAGCAGGACCGCCGCCCCGATACCGATTAATTGCGCTTTCACCGTTCCTCCAGGCCTCCGCCCCTACTCAATTGGAAAGTTAGCACGCCGCAAGCGGCTATTGGAATCTTTTTCTGTATCAGCTGTATCAGGAGCAGGTTTCTTTTTGCGGCGCAGACGCGGCGGACAGGCAGGGATAGTCGATATAGCCCTTGGCTCCGGCCGTGTAGAACGTGCTGGGATCCCAATCGTTCAGCGGCGCGCCGGCCCGCAGGCGCGCAACCAGATCGGGATTGGCGATGAAGGCCTTGCCGAAGGCCACCGCATCGGCATGCCTGCGGGACACCATGTCATGCGCCGTGGCGGCGTCGTAGTTTTCGTTGACGATGACCGGGCCGCCAAACTGGCGGCGTATCTCCGCCGTCAGGCTGTCCTCGCCCAGGGATTCCCGCGTAAAAATGAAGGCGATCCCGCGCCGGCCCAACTCGCGGGCCACATGGGAAAAAAGTTCGCGTGGATTGGAATCCGACATGGAATGCGCATCGCCGCGCGGCGAAAGGTGCACGCCCACTCGGCCGGCCCCCCACACGCCCACGCAGGCGTCGACCACTTCCATCAACAGTCGCGCCCTGTTTTCAACGGAGCCGCCATACTCGTCGCGCCGCCGGTTGACGCCGTCCTGAAGAAACTGGTCGATCAGATAGCCGTTGGCGGCATGCACTTCCACGCCATCGAAGCCGGCCTCGCGGGCATTCTGGGCGGCCCGGGCGAAATCGTTGACGATGCCGGGAATTTCCTCGATATGAAGGGCACGCGGCACCACATACGGGCGCTTGGGGCGTAGCAGGCTGACATTGCCCTGGCAGGCGACGGCGCTGGGCGCCACGGGAATCTCGCCGTTCAGGAATTCGGGGTCGGATACACGGCCCACATGCCACAGTTGCAGAAAGATCTTGCCGCCTTTGCGGTGCACCGCCTGGGTGATTTTCTTCCAACCCTCGACCTGGGCGCTGCTCCATATACCGGGTGTGCTGGGATACCCCACCCCTTGCGGAGACACCGAGGTGGCCTCCGACAAGATCAGGCCGGCGGTCGCGCGCTGACAATAATAGCTGCGCATCAAGTCATTGGGCACGCGTCCATCCGATGCGCGGTTCCGCGTCAGCGGAGCCATTACAATACGGTTGCTTAATGCCACTGCCCCCAGCTCGATGGGGTCGAACAAGCTAGTCATCGTCAATACTGCTACTCATCAAATCAAGGTTAACCCTGGCTAGGATGCATGAAACAGGCGTACATCGCCCCTGCAAACACATGTCCATTAGGGTTTTTACCAGAATTTCAGCCATCCCCGCAATCCACTATCGTTACATATACCGTAGGAAGGGATGCAAAAGAGAAGGAAGCACATGGGACAATTTGCCGTTATCGGCCTGGGCCGCTTCGGTTCAGCCTCCGCCCTGGAGCTCATGAAAATGGGCCATTCGGTGCTGGGCATCGACACCGACGCCAAAGTCATCGACAAGTATGCCAATCAGCTGACACACGCCGTCATTGCCGACGTCGCCGACCGCGCCGCCCTCGAAGAACTCGGGCTGGACAACTACGACGTGGTCCTGGTCGCCATCGGTGAAGCCGTCCAGGACAACCTGCTGTGCGTCGTCCACCTGAAATCCCTGGGCATGCAGACCATCTGGGTCAAGGCCAATTCGCACGCCCAGCATCTCATCCTCAGCAAGCTGGGCGTGGACCGCATCGTGCACCCCGAAGAAGAAATGGGCATGCGCGTGGCCCAGGCGCTCAGCTATCCCATGGTCAACGACTACATATCCATAGGTAATGGCGAATTCGTCGTGGAAATCAGCGTCAGCGAGCGCCTGAAGGACACGCCGCTTAGCCAGGTGCTGCAAGGCGTGCCCGACACCATCCACGTGTTGCTGGTCAAGCGCAAGACCCAGACCTTCGTCCACCCCGACGAGCAGTTCGCGCTACAGGCCAACGACGCGCTGGTGCTGCTCGGGCAGTTGAACACCCTGAAGGCCATTGCGCCCAAGCTCGTCTGACCATGCGCAACTGGCTGCCGCTGGAAACCTACCAATCGTACAAGCGCATACGGCGCACCGGCCTGCTGCGCGCCAGCCCGCCCATCGTGCTGGCCGCCGGTTTCCTGGCGCTGATCGCCGTGGGCACTCTATTGCTGGCCCTGCCTGTCGCAAGCCGCGAGCCCATAAGCCTGTTCGAGGCCTTTTTCATGGCGACCTCGGCCGTCACCGTCACAGGCATGACCGTCATCGACCCGGCCGTATCGCTAAGCCATTTCGGCCAGATCGTGCTGATCTGCCTGGTGCAGCTGGGCGGCTTGGGCTTCGTCACCTTCGCCGTGGTGGCCGCCATTACCCTGGGCAAGAAGATGAGCCTGAAGCAGCAGGCCCTGGCGCTCGAAGCATTCAACCAGACCAGCGTCTCCAAGATCCGCCGCACGGCATTCGCCGTTTTCAAGATATCGCTGGGCATAGAAGCCGCGGTGGCGCTCATTCTGGCTTTATGGTGGTGGCGCGACTACCCGCTGCTGACTGCGATCTACCGGGCGCTTTTTCATGCCGTGGCCGCCTTCAACAACGCCGGCTTCTCGCTGTTTCCGTCCAGCCTGTCCCTGTTCGTGGCCGATCCCATCACCATTCTTGCCATCAGCTTTTCCATCATCCTGGGCGGCATCGGCTTTTCGGTGCTGAGCGACCTTGGCCACAAGAAGCGCTGGTCCACCCTGGCGCCCTATACCAAGGCCATACTGCTGGGCACGCTGGCCCTGAACCTGATCGGCTTCTTCGCCATCTGGGCGCTGGAATTCAACAACCCGGACACCCTGGGCAGCCTGTCTTTCCACGGCCAGGCCCTGGCCGCCTGGATGCAAAGCGTGACCAGCCGCACCGCCGGCTTCACCAGCATAGACATCACCAAGATGCAGGACGGCTCCACCCTGGTGATGATCCTGCTGATGTTCATAGGCGGCGGCTCGCTGAGCACCGCCAGCGGCATCAAGATGGGCACCTTCATCGTCCTGCTCGCCGCCGTCTATTCCTACATTTTCCACCGCAAGGAAGTCGTGCTGATGAAGCGCTCGGTATCGCCCGACACGGTCCAGAAGGCCTTGGCGCTGGTCCTGGTCACCAGCGCGCTGATTTTTACGGGCGTCTTCTTCCTGACCATATTCGAACGCGCGCCTTTCATCAGCATACTCTTCGAGGTGGTGTCGGCCGTCAGCACCACGGGGCTGAGCCGGGATCTGACGCACACGCTGTCCACGCCCAGCCAATTCCTGCTGACCCTGCTGATGTTCGCCGGCCGGCTGGGCCCCTTGACACTGGTGTACAGCCTGGCGACCCAAAAGCGCAGCCGGGTGCGCTATCCGGAAGCCGAATTCCAGGTGGGCTAAGGCGCTTGCTCGGGATCAGGGGCCCGGCTGCCCCAGCTTGCGGGCGAAAATGGCCGCGCGCCCGCGATTGCTGACTTCCAGCCGCTCCAGGATGGAGCTGACATGGTGGCGCACCGTCCATTCCGACACATCCAGCCTGCGGGCGATCTCTTTATTGGTCAGCCCTTCGGCCAGCAGCAGAAGCACCTCGGACTGGCGCAAGGTAAGCCCCAGGCGCATCAAATCGGCGATATCCGGCAGCTCGCGCGCGGGTTCGGCCACGGCGTCGCCTTGAGCGGCGGCCTCGCCTCGCAGGCTTTGGATCAATTCCAGGACGGCATCGCGCTGACCCAGGGCCGCTCCGATGCGCGACCCCGTCTGCCCGTCGTCCTGCCTGTCGTCTATCGCCACGAACCAATTGGCGGTGATGCCGCCCTCCTGTGTGGAAACCACCATCAGAGGCTTGCCGGCGTCATCGTCCGCCGGCGCCGCCACATGCATGCCCAGCG
>JBARWC010000071.1:0-18996 GCA_049646585.1 Burkholderiaceae bacterium
CAGGGCAAGCAGTTCCGCGGGCTCGGACGCCGTGTAGAGCGTGGTGCAATCGTGCAACTCCCTGATGATGTGCTGCAAGGCCTCCCGTACACGCGGATGATCATCGGCAACGATAAGCAATTTTTTCTTGGACACGGCCATGAGCGTAAAACGTATTGATGCAAAAAGGAAAAATAAACCATAGGGGCCATACAATGGCCTGTAATTCTTGGCTACAATCTAAAGCGAATATAACAAGATACATGCTTGTCTTAATAGCTTACGCCCATTTTCCGGAGCCTTCGCCATGCTGCAAAAGGATACGCAAGCCGACGCGAACGTCCTGCATCGTTTTGCCGAGCGCTTCCGCCAGGATCCGGCGTTTCACCGGCGCGTGGAAAGCGACGCCCAGGCCGCGCTCAGTGAAATCGGCGTCCAGGTGCCCAAGGGCGTGCGCGTCCGCTTTGCGCCCGACGCGGCCAGCGCCCTCGACATGACCATGGGCCCCATCCCCGCCGTGCAACCAAGCCCGGTCGACGGCGAAGTCCTGGACGACGCCCTGCTGCTGGAAGTCAACGGCGGCACGGCCGGCACGGCGTTCAGTCACGAAATCAGGCAGTTCCTGAAACTGTTCAAGCCCGACGCGGCATGAGCAGGCTGTTTCGCCCAGCCGCCCTCAACAAGGTATCCAGCCCCGACCAGCTCGACCGGGTTCTTCAGGTCGTACGCCCCATCCACGGCCTGGGCATCGCCGCCATCGCCCTCGTCGTCATCGCCGGCTTTGCCTGGAGCGTCCTGTCCACGGCGCCCATCAAGGTCCAGGGCCGCGGCATACTGCTTTCCGCCGAGGGCGTAGCCGCCGTCAGTTCGCCCAATGAAGGCCGTGTCGAACAGATATCCATCCGCCCCGGCGACATGGTCCACGAGGGCCAGGCCGTGGCCATGCTCAAGCGCCCGGCGGCGCTGGACGCCACCACCGCCAAGGAAGCCGAGCTGGACGGCGCCCGCAAGCTGCTGCAAGAGCGGCGCGGCGCCCATGCCCTGAACCAGCGCATGCAGGACGCCCTGCTGCGGACCAAGCGCCGCACCCTGACCGAGCGCCTGGAAAAAATGCTGGAGCAATACGATGCCCTGGCCCGGCAGCGCGACAAGGAAAACGCCGTACCGAAGAAAAGCGCCGCCGCATCCGCCAGGATCGCTGAAATCAACGCACAGATGGCCGAGCTGGAAAGCCGCATGGCCACCGTCCGCAACGAAAGCACTGAGCTGCTGCTGCGGCAGCGTACGGACGAAACGCAAAAAAACCAGGAAATCCGGGAAGCCGGGCTGCGGGTTCAATCCCTGGAACGTGAACTGCACAACCTGGAGCGTGAATACGAACGCAGCCGCAGCGTGATCGCTCCCGTGGCCGGCACGGTGGTCGAACTCAGCGTCAATCCCGGCGACCAGGTCGGCACCGGCCAGACCATCATGCGGCTCTTGCCGGCCGACCCCAGTGGCAAGGCCGGGGCGCTGCACGCCATCGTTTTCGTCGAAAACGAAGACGGTAAAAAAGTGAAGGAAGGCATGAGCGCGCAAATCATGCCTTCCACCACCAAGCCGCAAAAAGACGGCTTCATACGCGGTACGGTATTGACGGTAGCCAAAATCCCGTCCAGCCGCGAAGGCATCATGCGCCGCTTGAACAACGCCACATTGGTCGACAGCCTGCTCAAGACCGGAGCGCCGTTCGAGATCGAACTGGCCCTGCAAGCCAATCCCGCCGCGCCCAGCGGCTATCAATGGTCGTCCGGCATGGGGCCCGACCTGAGCATAGACGCGGGCACCATCGCCAGCGCCGATATGGTGGTGGATCACCGCCACGTCATCAGCCTGGTGCTGCCCTTCTTCGACAACATCTTCCGCTGGCTGGGGGTGCACTGATGGCCGCCGCCCTTGCCGGCACGCCGCCCGACCCCGGCACGACGAAACGCCGGGTCCGCACACCCACCATCCTGCAAATGGAAGCGCTGGAATGCGGGGCCGCGGCCCTGGCCATGGTGCTGGCCTATCACGGCCGCTGGGTGCCGCTGGAAGAGCTGCGCGTCCTGTGCGGCGTGTCGCGCGACGGCAGCAAGGCGCTCGACATACTCAAGGCGGCCCGCAGCCTGGGCATGGACGCCAAGGGCATGCGGCTGGAGCCGGACAGCCTGGCCGGCATCGCGCTGCCGGCCATTCTTTTCGTGGACATGAACCACTTCGTCGTCCTCGAAGGCATCGGTCCCGATGGCTTTCACCTGAACGACCCGGCGGTGGGCCGACGCAAGGTCGGCGCCGAAGAGTTCGACGGCATGTTCAGCGGCGTCGCCCTGGTTTTCAGCAAGACGGACGCTTTCACGCCGGGCGGCGCACCGCGCCGTATGTTGCCCGCCTTGTTCGACCTGGGTGGCGGCTCGCTGGGCGCGCTGGCACTCGTCATGCTGGCGGGCGTGCTGATGGCCGCCCTGACCCTGCTCGCGCCGGCCTTCAACCGCGTATTCATCGACTACGTAATGATAGAAGAGCTGGGCGACTGGCTGACGCCCATGCTGCTGGCCATGGCGGCCGCGGCCATCGTCCTGGCCTTGCTGGCCTGGCTGCGCCTGCACCTGGTCACGCGCTTGCGCATCAAGCTGGGCCTGGTTCTGGGCGGCCGCCTGAGCTGGCATATATTGCGCCTGCCGGCCAGTTTCTTCGCGCAGCGCCACAGCGGCACGATCAGCGCCCGCCTGCCTCTGGCCGAAGAGATCGCCCAACTGGCTTCCGAACAACTGGCGCAGATGGTCTTGAGCATTACGGCCTTGGCCTTTTTCACCGCCCTGATGCTGCAATACCACGTGGTCCTGACGCTGGCCTGCATCGTCATGGGCAGCCTGAACGCGGCCGTCTTCAGCTACCTGCAAAGGCGGCTGGGCGAATCGTCGGAAAGCATCGCCCTGCAATCGATCAAGATGGACGGCAAGGTGATGCAAGGCCTGCAAATGATAGAAACCCTCAAGGCCACCGGCGCCGACGATATTTTCTTTGCCAAATGGGCCGGGCTGCAAACGCTGTTCATCAACGCCAGGCAGCGCGTCGCGCACATGCAGACCCTGGTCGCCTCATTGCCGGCCCTTACCGCCGCGCTGACCAGCGCCCTGGTCATTTCGCTGGGCGGCCTGTTCGTCATCGACAACGAACTGACCGTCGGAATGTTGCTTGCCTTCACGGTCATCCTGGCGTCGTTTTCAGCGCCGGTGAACGAGCTCATGGGGCTTGCCGCCGCCCTGCGCGGCGCCCAGGGCTCTCTGGAACAGGTGGACGACACGCTGCGCCACCCTCTTGCCGACGAATTCAGCCCCGCAAGGGCCGCGCCGGCCGGCGGCAGGCAAACGCTGCGCCTGTCCGGCCAGGTCAGCCTGCGGGACGTCCGCGTGGGCTATGCGCCGCTGGAACCGGCGCTTATCGAGAACCTTGACCTGGACATGAAACCGGGCAGCCGGGTGGCCCTGGTCGGCAAGTCGGGCGGCGGCAAGACCACCGTGGGTCGTTTGATCTCCGGCATGCTGGAACCCTGGTCCGGCCGCATCCTGTTCGACGGCACGCCCTTGGCGGAATTGCCGCGGCCGCTGCTGCGCCATTCATTGGCCGTGGTCAGCCAGGAAATCATTCTGTTCGAAGGCACGGTGCGCGAGAACCTGACGCTGTGGGATGACTCCATGCCCATCGAGCAGGTGACGCAAGCCGCCAAGGACGCCATGATCCACGACCTCATCATGAGCCGGCGCGGCGCCTACGACAGTCATGTGGAGGAAGACGGCCGCAACTTCAGCGGCGGGCAACGCCAACGCCTGGAGATCGCCCGGGCCCTGGCCGGCAACCCCAGCGTGCTTATCATGGACGAGGCCACCAGCGCGCTGGACACCATCAGCGAGCGGGCCATCATGGCCAATCTTCGCCGGCGCGGCTGCACCTGCCTTATCATCGCCCATCGCCTGAGCACCATACGCGACTGCGACGAGATCATCGTGCTCGATCAAGGCAAGGTGCTGGAGCGCGGCACCCATGAACAGTTGATGCAGCATGACGGTGCCTATCGTGCCCTTATCCAGAACTGAGCCCGATCACGCCACCTGCGGCCCGGCCCTGCGCGGCCTGCTGGACGAGGCCGGCGAACACCGCATGGTCTCGGGCAGCACGCCCTTTCTACTGACCGACCCGAGCCAGGCATGGTGGCTGGAACGGGGCCGCATCGAACTCTTCCTGGTCGAAATCGACCAGAACCAGGCCCGTGGGCCGCGACAGCACTTTACCTCGATCGAGTCCGGCACCCTGCTGTTCGGGCTGGATGGCGCCGGCCCGGAGACGGCCGGCTCGGGTCTGCTCGCCGTGCCCCATGCCGGCACCGAAATCCGGCGCATAGACCGCAAGCGGCTGACGGCGCTAAGCACGCATCCCGAGCAGGCGCAAGACCTGATCGGCCCCATCGACAAATGGATAACGGCCATATCGGAAGGCCTGGCACGCTGCACACTGCCCGACGCCGCCAGCCGCCATGCCATCCGGGGCGGTGCCGCCCTGACCATAAAGGCCGGCCGCCGTATCACCAGCGCCGACGGCGTGCTGTGGCTGCCGCTACCGCGAGCCACAACGCTGTTCCTGGGTACGCAAGAGCTGCCGCCGGGGCCGGATGCCTGCCTGCTTCCCCTTACCCCGGCCAGTTGGCTGCACAGCGGCGTAGACCTGAGCCTGGCCGCCCTCGACAGCGCCCAGACCCTTGCCCAGGGCGGACTCTGGCGCGGCCTGGACACGCTGCATGAGCTGCTGCTGCCCACCGCGAAACTGAACCTGCGGCTTGCCAACGTGGACGAGCACAACCGCCTGCGCCAGCGCGCGCTATCGGCGCAGCGGGACTGGCAGCACGGGCTGGACGGCCTGCAAGGCGTGCTTCATCAAGGCGAGGAGAAGCACGCGCGGCAGGCCCCGACCGACGACAAGGCCCCGCCGCTGGTCCTGGCGCTGCAAGCCATAGGCCGACGCGAAGGTTTCACCCTGCGCATGCCCGCGCAGCGCCGGCCTGGACGGGACGACGAGCCGCACAGCCTGGAAGCCATTGCCCGGGCCAGCGGCCTGCGACTGCGCAAGGTCGCGCTGGAAGCCGGCTGGCAAAGGGCCGACACCCAGCCGCTGCTGGCCTATGCCAAGGACGACGGCCGGCCGCTGGCCGTGTTGCCCCTGGCGAACGGCACGCCCGCCGTATACGATCCCGCCCGCCGACAGACGCTGCGCGGGCCGCAGGCCCTCGCGATGCTGTCGAACACAGGCTTTGTCTTTACCGCTCCGCTGCCTTTCCGGCCGCTCAACTGGAGCAGCCTGCCCCGTTTCACCATCGCCCGCGCCTGGCGCGACCTGCTGACCCTGGTGCTTTCGGCCCTGTGCGGCGGAATCCTGGGCATGGCCGCTCCCATCGCCATGGCCCACTTGATCGACACGGTCATTCCCGGGCACGACCGCGGCCAGCTACTTCAAATGGGCATCATCCTGGCCGTATTGGGCCTGGCCGCCTTCATCATGAGCTATGTGGGAGGCATCGCCTTCCTGCGCTTCCAGAGCCGGGCCGGGCCGGCATTGCAGGCGGCCGTCATAGACCGGCTCCTGCGCCTGCCTACCAGCTTCTTCCGCCGCTACTCCGCCGGAGACCTGGCCTTGCGCGCCAGCGCCATCGCCCACGCGGAACAACTGATATCGAGCAGCGCCGCCCAGGCCGCCATGGGCGGCGTTTTCGCCGTCTTCAGCTTCGCCCTGCTGCTGTACTACGACTGGCTTCTGGGCTTGTGGGCCGGCCTGATCGTCCTGGTCTATATCTGGGCCACACTGGCACTGTCTTTTCTACAGCTGCGGCGCGAACGCGACCTGGCCCGGCACGGCGGCGAGCTGCAAAGCATGATGCTGCAACAAGTCAGCGGCATCGCCAAGATACGGCTGTCGGCATCCGAGGACCGCGCCTTTACCCGTTGGGCCAGGCTGTTCGCCGCGGCGGAACGCCTGCGCGCCTCGGCCGCCGGCTACGGCAATCTTCAGGCCGCGCTGAACAGCGCGCTGGGCCTGGCCGCGCTGTTCATGTTTTTCCTGGTGCTAGGAAAATTCCGCAACGGCGGCAATATGGACGCGGTCGCGGTGGGCGGCTTCGCCGCCTTTCTGGCCGCATTCGGGAACTTCAACGGCGGCATCACGCAGATGACGCAGACGCTGGGCAAGCTTCTGGCCGTCCAGCCTCTGCTGGAACGGGCCATGCCCATTTTGCAGGCCTCGCCCGAAATCGGCGACGACAAGGAAGACCCCGGTGTCTTATCCGGCGCCTGCGAATTCAGCCGCGTCGCCTTCCGCTACCGGCAAGGCGGCGCCCTGGTCCTGGACGAGGTCTCCCTGTCCGTCCAGCCCGGCGAATTCATCGCCATCGTCGGCGCATCCGGTTGCGGAAAATCCACGCTGATACGGCTGCTGCTGGGCTTCGAGACGCACGAATCGGGCCGCATCCTGCTGGACGGCCGGGACATGCACGAGCTGGACATCCTGGCGCTGCGCCGCCAGATGGGGGTGGTGCTGCAAAATAGCCGGCCCATGCCCGGTTCCTTGTTCGAGAACATCGTGGGCGTGTCCAACGGCACGATGGAACAGGCCTGGGAGGCCGCCCGCCAAGTGGGCTTGGCCGACGACATCGCCAACATGCCCATGGGCATGCACACCGTCGTATCCGAAAGCGGCGGCTCGCTGTCGGGCGGGCAGGCGCAGCGCCTGATGATAGCCCGCGCCATCGTGGCCCGGCCTCGCATCCTGATCCTGGACGAAGCCACCAGCGCCCTGGACAACCGCAGCCAGGCCTGGGTCACCGACAGCCTGGCCCGCCTCGCAACGACTCGCATCGTGGTCGCGCACCGTTTGAGCACGATCACAAAGGCCGACCGCATCTACGTCATGGATGCCGGCCGCATCGTGGAAACCGGCAGCTTCGATGAATTACTGCGCATGAATGGGCACTTCGCCCGGCTGGCCGCCGCTCAGCTTGTATGAGGCGCCATGCCTGGCGCCGTCGGTCCCCGCGCGGTCACGACGCAGTGTTCGCGGCCATCCTGCCCGCCCTCTCCCTGAACGGGTGAAAAGCGCTCACGCCTCCCGCAACACCGGCCAAATCCGAGTCGCCCAATTGCGCCGCGCCGCCATCATCCAGGGAAACCTGCAAATAACGACTCAGCTCGACCAGGTCCAGCGCCATGCCATGGCGCCCGGCGCTGGCGGCAATGATGCGCGACGCGTCGGCCACGGCATGGGTGTCGTAGAGCCTGGCGAGCAGGCTGACGTCCAGGGCAATCAGCTTTTGCAGCGATTCGTAGGTGGTGGAAGAAGTGCTCATGTCTGTATCCCTTAGAAGGTTCACGGGTTTGCCGGCGGAAATCAAGCGGGCCGTTCGGCTGATTTTTTCGGCAGTATAGGAACGATAAGGGCCGCGGAATATAGCTCTAAAGAGCCATACCGCGGTTTGCAAGGGATATTCGCAACACGGGGAAAAACTATGCTAAAATCTCGTTCTTCGCTGATCTTGGTTTGGTCGATCAGCGAAGCCGCTAAAGACGAAAAACCCGGGGCGACAAACCCAAGGTGCATCGTCGATAGTTTCGGGGCGTAGCGCAGCCTGGTAGCGCACTTGCATGGGGTGCAAGGGGTCGCGAGTTCGAATCCCGCCGTCCCGACCAACATCACAAGGGCCTGCAGAGTTTTCTCTGCAGGCCCTTGTTCTTTGTATTGTTCCAGGCCTAAAGGCCAGCCCCCAGCAGGAAACGCTCTACGCGAACTCCACTTCCACATGCCCAGGGGTGCGCGACCTGCGGGCCGGGCCGACTACGATTTTGACGTTACGGCCGAGCCTGGCCAGGCAATCGAGCATCTTCTTGGCCTTGATGCTCTCTGCGATCTTGGCGGCAAGCTGAGCTTTGCGCTGCATGGCCTCGGCCTCGGTTCCGCCGTCTTCAGAGCGTCAATTCACTCGCACCAGCACTGGAAATTGGCGGCCTGTACGTTTGCCGTGCTGGGGGCATTGGCCCAGCCCGTTTGGGCCGATGGTGGAGCAGGAGGATATGACAATGCTACGGGAGGAACCGACTCGGCAACCGGTTCCGGCGGCAATGGCGGGGCTAGCGCCTATGTGTGCTACGACAGCGTGCTGCCCACGGACAATGTCATGGCGCAGTCGCTGCAGGCAGGAGTGAATTACCGGTTTTAAGTATCTCTTGCACCAGCAAATCAGCGTGAGGCGTCAGGGAAGAAAAATCCCTGGCGCACAAGCATAGCCGCCTTGACGCCCATGGCTCCATCATATGCAGCACCGCCAATGCGTGTCGCGAAAGCGAAACCGCCGTGGCTTCTGGAAGGATGGCGATCCCCGCCCCCGCCGCGACAAGCATCCCCACGTCATCGACGTTTCTAAGCTGAATCCGATAATTCATTTGACGGCCTATCCTGGACGCTCGTTCAGCCAGATAGAATTCCAGCGCCGCATCCGCAACACCGATAAAAGGTTCATCCGTGATATCGGTGAATTTCACGCTGGAGTGCGCGGCGATCCGATGCCCTTTGCCGACAATCACGACCAGCTTGTCCGAGGCAATAAAGCGTTTCTGCAATGCCCCGGAATCAGCGGTATCCGCAACAATGCCCAATTCGGCGCGCCTTTCTTCAAGCGCGCGCACAATTTCCACACTGGGAAGCTCTGTGAGGTCAATGGCGAAGTCCGGATACCTGGTCAGGAACTTGCATAGCAGGCGGGGAAGGAATTCGGCCAATGCCCCCGTATTCGATAACAGCTTCACCCGGCCTTTCGCGCCGTTGGTGTAGTTGCGCAAGTCGCCATGCAGCAGCTCGACCTGGGCCAGGACAAGACGCGAATTGCGTATCAGGGCTACGCCCGCCGCCGTGGGAACGACGCCGCGCGAGTTTCTTTCCAACAGCGCCGTGCCCAGCGATGACTCCATCTCTTTGATGCGCTCGCTGACGGCTGCCAGGCTTAAATGCAGCGTGCGCGCGCCTGCAGTGAGACTGCCCGTCTCGGCCACGGTAAGAAACACACGCATGTCCGTCAATTCAAAACGCAAGGCCCGCTCCTTCGGGTTCTCCGAAGCCTGGCAACGGAAATGACAGATTGTCCGGCCCGAAGGGAAAACTTAATATTGGCGGCATGGATAATCTTCTCGTAATTCTAGTCGCCGGATTGCTCGGCGGCGCCATAAACGCCATCGCAGGCGGCGGCTCTTTTATAACATTCCCCGCACTCGTGCTGGCGGGGCTGCCGCCCGTGGCGGCAAACCAGACCGGCGCCATCGCCCTATTGCCGGGCAACATCGCCAGCGCGGCGGCCTATCGGCAGGAACTTCGCGCATTCAAGCATGGCAGGCTCCCCATGCTTCTTGTCTCGACATTGCTGGGAGGCGGAGCCGGGGCGATATTGCTGCTTATCACCCCAACAAAAGTATTCGATCTGGTGATCCCCTGGCTGGTCCTGCTCGGGGCGCTTACCTTTACCTACGGGAAAGCGATTCAGGCCCGCCTTTCTTCCGCCGATGCGCCGATACGGCCCTTCCCTCTCGCCTGCTTCCAGTTCGTGCTGGGTGCCTACGGCGGCTATTTTGGCGGGGCCGTGGGGATCATGATGATGGCGGGATGGATGGTGTTCGGCTTGGGCGACGTACGCACCATGAACGGCCTGAAGACCCTGCTGGTATCCGCATCCCGGCTTGTTGCGGTCTTGATCTTCGCCGTTTGGGGCCAAGTCTATTGGGAAATAGGCCTGTACATGATGGTGACGACAGTGATCGGAGGCTATCTGGGGGCCTGGGCCACACGTTTCTTGAGCGCGGCAATGCTGCGAAGAATCATCGTATTGACCTTTTTCGTCATTACCGCGGCCTTTTTCTATCGGGGCTACGCCTAGCCCACCTTCTGGTGTCTCGATCAATAAAAACGGCTGGCGGATTTCAATCCGCCAGCCGTTTCTTCGCCTGGCTCGCCAGATCAGCCGCCAGGCCGATCCGGCAAGGCGGTTTACTTCGTGATATTCGCCGCCTTCACCACCGCGTCCCAGCGCTTGAGCTCCTGCTTGGTGAAGTCGCCCAATTCGGACGGCCCCATGTACAGGGCTTCCGCGCCCAGGGATTCGGCTTTTTTCTGGAACTCCGGCGTCTTCATGATGGCCTGGATTTCAGATGCCAGCTTGTTGACGATGGCCGGCGGCGTTCCGGCCGGCGCATACATGGCGAACCACGAAGACACCTGCAGGTCCGGGTAGCCGGCTTCGGCCGCGGTGGGAACATCGGGCAGGTTGGGCAGGCGATTCTTGCCCGTTACCACCAGCGGCCTGAGCTTGCCGGCGGCAATATGCGGCAGCAAAGGCGGCGGCGTGGTCATGGTCAGGTCCACCGACCCGCCCAGCAAATCGTTCATGGCCGGCCCGGTCCCGTTATAGGGGATATGCGTCAGCTTGGTACCCGCCATCTGGTTCAACAACTCAGTCGACACCTGCTGCAGCGAGCCCACGCCCGAAGACGCATAGTTCAGCTTGCCGGGAGCCTTCTTGTCGGCCTCGATCAATTCCTTCAGTGTTTTATAAGGCAGGCCGGAGCGCACGACCAGGACTTGCGGCGCAGACAGCACATTGGCCACCGGCGCGAAGTCCTTGATGGGATCCCAATTCAAATTGGGCGTAATCAGCGGCGTAATGACCTGGTAGCCCGAATATTGCAGCAGCAAGGTGTAGCCGTCGGCAGGTGAACGCGTGACGAGTTGCGCCGCAATGGTCCCCGCCCCGCCCGGCTTGTTGTCGACCACAATGCTCTGGCCCAGTGCGCGGCCCAGCGGCTCGGCGATCATGCGCGCGGTAATGTCGGTGGTGCCGCCGGGCGCCGCCGAAACGATCAGTTTGATGGGCCGATCCGGGTAATCGCCCGCTTGCGCCCAAGCCGGCGCCACGCTCATGGCCAGCCCGGCCGCGCAGGCCAGCGCGGCCAAGGGGTATTTGATTTTTACTCTGGATAGCATGACAAGTCGTCTCCTGTCTTTTGAATGGAATGGAACGCAAGGGATGGCGTCCATGGGTCATGGGGCAACGCCTGCCCTAACGGGCAAGCGCAGCCCGGAAATCGCATTACGCCGGTTGAACCGGCGCGGGATGCAAGGTCAAGCGCGGCCCCGCCTTCAGTATCTGGCTGGGGATGTCGTGGCCGACAAGTTCCGGAAGCCCGGCGGAAATACGCAGTATCCCGTCCAGGTCGACGCCGGTGCCGTAGCCCATGAGTTCCAGCATATGCACCAGATCCTCGGTGCACACATTGCCGCTGGCGCCCGGCGCATACGGGCATCCGCCCAGCCCGCCCAGGGACGCATCGAAACGGTCGCAGCCCGCATCTATCGCGGCCAGCGTATTGGCCAGCGCCATGCCGCGGGTATTGTGAAAATGCATGGTCAGTTCCAGTTGCGCGAAGCTATCCTTCGCCTGCCTGGCCATTTCCTGGACCTGAGACGGGTAGGCCATGCCGGTGGTGTCGCACAAGGTGATGCCGTCCACGCCCAGGTTGGAAAACTCATCCATCAGACGCAGAACCTCGTCCGCATCGATATCCCCTTCCATGGGGCAACCGAACACGGTAGAGAGCGATACGTTGACGGCCACGCCCGTTCCGCGGACAGCGCCGACCACTTCGCTCAGTTGGGCAAAAGACTGTTCCCGCGTCATGCGCAGATTGGCGCGGTTATGCGTCTCGCTGACCGACATCACCAGATTGACTTCATCGACCTTGCAGGCAAGCGCCCTTTCGGCGCCCCGCACATTGGGCACCAGCACGGTATAGACGACACCGGGCTTGCGGCGTATTTCGTGCATGACCATGTCTGCATCCCTGAGCGCGGGAATGGCCCGGGGAGACGTGAAGGAAGTGGCTTCTATCTTGGCATAGCCGCAGTCGGACAAGCGGTCGATAACGGCTATTTTGTCCTGAGTGTCGATGAATTGCTTTTCGTTCTGGAAGCCGTCGCGGGGCGCGACCTCTTGAATATATAGTTTCTTCCTGCCGTTCATGATTCGCCTCGAGCTTTGATGGATCAATCAGATGATGCCGCGCGCACGCCAATCCTGGCGGGTGCTTGCGTCTACGCCTATGCCCGCAAGTATCTCGTCGGTGTGCTGGCCCAGCGCCGGCGCCGGGCTGCTCACCTGGCCGGGCGTGGCGCTGAGCTTGGGCACGATGCCCGGCAATTTGACGGCCGTGCCGTCGGGCAGCACGGAGTCCAGTATCATGTCCCGCGCCCGATAGTGCGGGTCGGCGGCAATGTCGGCCACGTCATAGATCTTGCCCGCGGGTATGTGGGCGGCATTCAGGGCATCGAGCACATGGTCCAGGTCGTGCCGCGCGGTCCACGCCGAAATCGCCTCGTCTATCATGTCCACCTGCCTGACCCGGCCCACGTTGTTTTCCAGGGCTGGATCCTCGCCCAGGTCATTGCGGCCGATGACCGCCATCAATCGTTTGAAGATGCTGTCGCCGTTGCCGGCGACCAACACGTACTTGTTGTCCTTGCAGCGATAGGCATTGCTGGGCGCAATGCCGGGCAAGCTGCTGCCGGCGGCCTGGCGCACCTCATTGAAAACAGAGTACTCGGGCAGCAGGCTTTCCATCATGTTGAAGACCGACTCGTACAAGGCCACATCTATCATCTGGCCCGTTCCGTTTTCCTGGTCGCGCGCCCTCAGGGCGAGCAAGATGCCTATCACGCCATGCAGGGCCGATAACGAGTCCCCGATAGACACACCCACCCGCACCGGCGTGCGCCCCGGCTCGCCGCTAAGATGGCGCAAGCCTCCCATGGCTTCGCCTATGGCGCCGAAGCCGGGCAAATCCCGGTAAGGGCCCGTCTGGCCGTAGCCCGACACGCGCAGCATCACCAGCCTGGGGTTGACGGCCTTCAAATCTTCCCACCCCAAACCCCAGGCTTCCAGGCTGCCCGGCTTGAAGTTCTCGATCAGGACGTCGACGTCCTTGACCAGGCTACGCACCGCCTCTTGCGCCTCGGGTTGACGCAAATCCAAAGTTATCGACTTCTTGTTGCGCGACTGGGCCTGCCACCACACCGACGTGCCATCGTGGATAAGACGCCATTTGCGCAAGGGGTCGCCCTTCACGGGCGGCTCGACCTTGATCACCTCGGCGCCGAACTCGCCCAGCATCTTGGCGGCAAAAGGCCCCGCAATCAATTGACCCAGCTCCAGAACGCGGATTCCCGTCAACGGTTTATTCATGGCTTCCTCATGCACGGCATTCGATCTTTTCGGGAAGCCAGTCTAGCAAGCCAGGCGCGGCCGCCAAAGAATTCCTTGGCGATGCCGTCATCGCGAAATACGATGACAAAAGCAAGAAACGCTATACTGGACGCCCACCATCCCAAGCCTAAGCCGCCATGCATCTGGACCCGATCTCACTCAAGCTGTTCATCAGCGTGGTCGAGCAGGAAACCATCGCCGGCGCCGCCGAACGCGAGCACATCGCCGCGGCGGCGGTCAGCAAGCGCATCAGCGAACTGGAAGCGCAACTGAAAACCCGCTTGCTGCAAAGAACGAACAAAGGCGTCAAGCCCACGCCGGCGGGCGTCGCCCTGTCGGCCATGGCCAGGCGCGCCCTGCGCGAGCTGGATGATGTCGCCGTCCGCATGAAGGAGTATTCAGACGGCGCGCGCGGCTTCATCCGGGTCTGCGCCAATATCTCGTCCATCACGCAGTTTTTACCGCAGGACATCAAATCGTTCTCCAGCGCCTACCCCAACATTCACGTCGATCTTGAAGAGCAGGTGACGCCGGCCATCATCAAGGCCATATCGGAAAACTCCACCGACATCGGGCTGTTCTCGGAAACCTCCTTAGGCCAGGACATCCAGGCCTTTCCCTATCGGGAAGACTCCCTGGCGCTCATCGTGCCGGCAGGGCATCCGCTAACAGCCAAGACCCGCTTCAGCTTCGCCGATGCCCTGGACTATGAATTCATCGGCCTGCACAAGGGCAGCGCCATCAACAGCCTGGTATCCAAGGCCGCGGAAGACTTGAAGCGCTCGATCAGGATGAAGGTGCAGGTGACGGGCTTCGACGCCCTGTGCTTTATGGTGACGTCGGAACTGGGCATAGGCGTGCTGCCGCTGGCCATCGCCAAACGTTATTCCAGGATGTTCGGCTTGCGCATCCTGCCCATCCGGGAAAACTGGGCGCGCAGGAAATTGCTGATAGGCATGCGCTCCTTCGAATCCCTGCCCGCCGCCGCCCGGCTATTCGTGCTGCATCTGGGCGCGGTCGGCGCCCCAAGGCCGCCAGGCGCAAAACGCTAGACCCGTTTTCGGCGCTTCAGCAAGCTGCGGGCCCGCGTCGCACCGCTGGCCTTCACGCGCGGCTAATCCAAATTTCCTACTCCAATCGTCGTCACGCGACGTAAGCCGTATGCCGCATTTTGCGGGCCTGCTTTCCTCTCTATCATGCCTTTCATCGAGCCTGTATCCAGTCATTAAAAATCGTAGCAAGCATCAGAAAGCGATGCACAAAAGCTACCGACAAGAAGCTCGACCACCCAAGAAAGGGAGACCAGGCATGCATCGCTCCAGTACGACGACGGACTCCGTCTGTTTCCCGCGAAACGGACGATCATGAATACCTCGACGCCACTCGCCTGCCTAAGCCTGGTTCTCGCCGGCCTACTGGGTAACACGGCATCGGCCGCGACATCCCGCGCACAATACGATGCCTTGATACGCGAAGCCCGCTCGGGCGACTACGAGCCGGCCCTGGTCATGCTGCGCCGCCACAGCATCGAACACCCCATGGACCTGCGGGCCGCTTACGATCACATCCTCATCGCCGGCTGGGCCGGCAAGAACGAGGAAGCCGTCGACGCCTACGAGGCCATCGTTCCCGCTCCCAACCGCCCGCCTCACGATGTCCTGGCAACCGTCGCCCGCGCCTACCGCGACACCCAGCGCTGGGACGCCGCCCTGGAACGCTACCGCGAAGGCCGCAAGCTCTTTCCGCGCCTATCGTCTTTCGCCGTCGGCGAGGTCATGACCCTGGCGGATGCGGGCCGTGCCGAGCAGGCGATTTCCCTGGGCGAAAAGCTGGTCCAGGCGCTGCCCGACGACGCCGACGCGCGCCTGGCGCTGAGCTATGCCTACAAGGCCGGCCCCGCCCCCTACCCCGTGCTCCAGGAAGCCAGCCAGGCCCGAACCTTGGCTCCCGGCAAGCCCTATGTCACGCGTGAATACGTGGAATCGCTGCGCAACGCGGGGTTGGCCTATCCCGCGCTGGCCACCGCCAGACAGCATCCCGAGCTGCTGGACGATGCGTACAAGCGCCGGCTGGAAGCCGATTACCTCGCGGAAATGACGCGATTGTCCGCCATGCCTTATCGGCTGGAATCAGAGCGCTATGCGATTGCGGACCGTGCGCTGGCCGAGTACGACCGGCTCATTCCCGCCTGGCGCGCCCAAGGCCAGGCCGCCGCCGCGGACGCCATCCGTCTGCGCGTCGATCGATTGCAGGCCCTGCGCGTCAGGCTGCGCATGCAGGACGTGGTCGACGGCTACGAAGGCTTGCTGGCCGAGGGGGTTGCGGTGCCGTCTTATGTCCTGGACGACGTGGCCTCCGCCTACTTATATTTACGCCGGCCCGAACAGGCCCAGGCCTTGTACCGCCGCGCCATGAACGAGACAGCCAACCGCGGCGGCAGTTCCGGCGAACGGCTCAACAACGAAACCGGCCTGTATTACTCCCTGGTCGAAGGCGAAAAATTCGGCGAAGCCGGGCAGGTCATCCGGGCAGCCCGCGAAGAGCAGCCCACATGGCGCCGCATCAAGGGCGTGCCCCAGCCCGTCCCGAACGACTTGCACCTGTATTCGGAACAAACCGGCGCCCTGGCCTTGTTCTATGCGGACGACACGCCGGGCGCCGGCGAGGCGCTGCAGGAAATGGTCGACCGCGCGCCGCGCAACGTGGGCTTGCGCACGGCCCTGGCCAACGTCCACCGGAATCGCGGCTGGCCCAGGCGCGCCGAGCAGCAGCTCAAGATCGCCGAAACGCTGGAACCTCGCGCGGTGGAAGTCGAGGCCGGGCAAGGGCTCACCGCGCTACGCCTGCAAGAATGGCGCCAGGCGGAGATCCTGGCGCAAGATCTGGCTGCCCGCCACCCCGACGATCTTTCCACCCAGCACCTGCAACGCGAATGGCTGTTGCATAACAAGGCCGAACTGAAAGTGGAGGCCAGCCGCGGAATCGCTTCCGACAGCCCGGTCACCGGCAGCGGCGATCTGAGCATCGAAACCGTTCTGTACTCCGCTCCGTTGAACTACAACTGGCGCGTCTTCGGCGCCGCCGGCTATGCAAGCGGCGAGTTCGACGAGGGCCCCGGCTACTACCGTTGGCTGCGTACCGGAGCCGAATGGCGCGGACGCGACCTGACCGCCGAGCTGGAGGCTTCCACACATAACTACGGCTATGGCGTCAAGCCCGGCGCGCGCGTATCGCTGGCCTACGACCTGAGCGACCAATGGCAGGTGGGGGCAAGCGCCGAGCTGCGGTCGCGCAACACGCCCTTGCGCGCCCTGCGCAACGACATCACCTCCAATGCCGCGGGCTTCTATGCAAGATGGCGTCAAAGCGATCGCCGGGAATGGAGCTTGTCGCTGGCCCCCTCGCACTTCAGCGACGGCAACAACCGCCTGACGGCCACGCTGGCGGGCCGGGAACGCCTCTACACCCGGCCCCATCTGACGGCGGACCTGAACGTCAATATCGCCGCAAGCCGCAATTCGCAGGAAGGCGGCCCGTATTTCAACCCGCGTTCCGATCTGGAAGTGCTGCCCACGCTGAACCTGACCCACACCCTGTACCGCCGTTATGAAACGGTGTGGGAACAAACCTTCATCATCGGGGCCGGCGCCTATAAACAACAGGGCTACGGCACCGGCGCCGTCGCGGTGGCGGGCTACGGGGTGCGCTATCGCTACAACGATACCGTCGAGATCGGCGCCACGGTGCTGGGCACCAGCCGCCCCTACGACGGCGTGCGTGAGCGCGAACTGCGCTTCATGCTTGAAATGTCCTTCCGCTTCTAGAACGGGAAAAGACGCCATGCTTGCTCATATCTTCCGTATCCATGGCCTGGCGGGCCTGCTCTGCGCCATGCTGATGCTTGCGGGCTGCGCCCGCGACATCCCGCCGCGCTTCGTCCCGCCCGGGGAGCGTCCCACGCACAACTTCCAGCAAGCCTGGCGGGAAAATACCTTCCTGGCCCTGGCCTACCACGACGTCGAAGACAGCGACCCCGACCAGGCCTACGTGAGCGTGCGCACCGACCACCTGATCGAACAATTCGCCTGGCTGCGGGAAAACGGCTACCAGCCCGTCACGGTGGACCAGATACTGGCGGCCGGGAACGGCGGCAAGCCCCTGCCGCCCAAGGCGCTGCTGCTGACCTTCGACGACGGCTACCGCAGCTTCTATACCCGCGTGTTCCCCCTGCTTCAAGCCTACAACTGGCCCGCGGTGCTGGCTCCGGTGGGCTCCTGGATAGACACCCCCGACGACCAAATGGTGGACTTCGGCGGCAAGCCGACGGAGCGCGAACGCTTCCTGACCTGGAAACAAATCCGCGAGATGGCCAAATCCGGACTGGTCGAGATAGGCGCCCACAGCGACGCCCTGCACTACGGCATCGTGGCCAACCCCCAGGGCAATCTGGAGCCTGCCGCCGCCGCCCGTGCCTATGATCCGGCCGCCGGGCGCTACGAGACCGACCAGGCCTATCGCAAGCGCATCGGCGACGACATAGACCGCATCACCGCGAAAATTCGCCGCGCCACGGGCAAGACGCCGCGCGTCTGGGTCTGGCCCTACGGCGCCGTCGGTGGCGAAGCCCTGAAGATGGTCCAGGACAAGGGCTATCTGATGGCCATGACGCTGGACAACGGGCTGGGCGATGCGCGCAATCTGACCAATGTTCCACGCGTACTGGTGTCCAACGATCCGTCGTTGCAGAACTTCGCCCAGGCCAGCATGGTTATGGAAGACAATGAAACCATGCGTGTGGCGCATGTGGATCTGGACTATGTCTACGACGAGGATCCCGAACAGATGGAGCGCAACCTGGGCGAACTGGTCCAGCGCATCGCCGACATGCAGATCACCACGGTTTTCCTGCAAGCCTTCGCCGACCCGGACGGCAGCGGCCGGATCAAGTCGCTGTACTTCCCCAATCGCCATCTGCCCATGCGCGCCGACCTGTTCAACCGGGCGGCATGGCAATTGAAAAGCCGCGCCTTCGTCGATGTATACGCCTGGATGCCGGTGCTTGGCTTCGACCTTGCCGATTCGATTCCCCGGGTAAGCAAATGGAATGGCGACGCCGACGCCGCCAAGGCGGACCCCGGGCAGTACCAGCGCCTGTCGCCCTTCGACCCTGTCGCGCGCCGGCAGATCACCGAGATCTACGAAGACCTGGCACGCCACGCCCTGTTCAACGGCATACTCTTTCACGACGATGCCCTGCTGTCCGACTTCGAAGACGCCGGGCCCGAGGCGCTGGCGGCCTACCGCCGGGCCGGCCTGCCCGGCACCATCGCCCAACTGCGGGCCGACCCGCAAACCCTGCAACGCTGGACCCGCTACAAAAGCCGCTACCTGATCGACTTCACCAAGGCCCTGGCCGAGCGAGTGCGCGCCATACGCGGCCCCCAGATCAGGACGGCGCGCAATATCTATGCCCAGCCCATATTGAACCCTGAAAGCGAAACCTGGTTCGCCCAGAACCTGGACGACTTCCTGACCGCCTACGATTGGACGGCACCCATGGCCATGCCCTGGATGGAAGGCGTTCCGGCGAACCGGGCCGACGCCTGGCTGGACAGCCTGGTCGATGCCGTGGCGGCCCGCCCCGGCGCCTTGCGCAAGAC
>JBARWC010000072.1:0-58129 GCA_049646585.1 Burkholderiaceae bacterium
GGCTGCGACCTGACGGCGCTGGCTGGCCTGACCCCGGCCGCCGCCATCTGCGAAATTCTCAAACCCGACGGCACCATGGCGCGCCTGCCCGACCTGAAGGTCTTCGCGCAAGAGCATGGCCTGAAAATCGGCACCATCGCCGATCTCATTCAGTACCGCAGCGAGCACGAGTCCATGGTCGAGCGCCTGGCCAGCCGCCAGGTCCAGACCGCCTGGGGCGAGTTCCAGGCGGTCGCCTACCGCGACCTGGCCTCGGGCGCCCTGCATTTGGCCATGGCGCATGGCGACATCACTCCCGAGGTCGAAACGCTAGTGCGGGTGCATGAGCCCACCAGTCTGGTCGACGTCCTGTTCGAGGGCGCCACCGAGCATAGCTGGAGCGTGTCCAGCGCGCTCAAGGCGATAGCCGCGGCGCCTTCCGGCGTGCTCATACTCATGAACTGCCAGGGCGATTCCGAACTGCTGTTCAGCCAGTTCAACGCCTGGAACCAGGAAGCGGCGCCCGAAGCGCCGCGTACCGACCGTTCAAGCCGCTATGGCCTGCGCACCTACGGCATCGGCGCGCAAATCATGCGCGATCTGAACGTAGGAAAAGCGCGCCTTTTGGCGCGTCCGCGAAAAATGCCCAGCATGGCCGGCTTTTCCCTGACGATAACGGGTTACGATAGTGAACCCCTTGCCACTCCCTAACAGGAATTACTGACTATGAACCCTTACACTCTGTCCCCCGATTTGAACGGGGAAGGTCTGCACATAGGGATTGTCCAGTCCCGTTTTAACGAAGAAATCGGCCAGGCCGAGCTTGAGACCTGCCTTGCCGAATTGGCCGAGATGGGCGTGGACGAGCGCGACGTCATGTTGGTGACTGTGCCGGGCGCGCTGGAATTGGGCGTCACCCTGGCGCAAATGGCCGAAACATTCGAATTCGACGCGCTGATCGCCCTGGGAGCCGTCATACGCGGCGAGACCTACCATTTCGAAATCGTCAGCAATGAAAGCGCATCGGCGATCAGCCGCGTGGCGCTGGAAACGGGCATCCCCGTCGCCAACGGCGTGCTCACCACCGACACCGACGAGCAGGCGCAGGAACGCGCCGCCGAGAAGGGCCGCGATTGCGCGCGCGCCGCGGTCGAGATGGCCAATCTGGTGGCGGCCCTGGAGCCCGAGCCCGATGATGACGAAGACTACGACGATGATGACGACGACGAGGATGACGATTTTGACGACAAGTAGAACCTCGGCTGGGTCCTCGGGCGGCTCCGCCCGGGGCAATGGCCGCAGCGCCCGCCGGCGTGCGCGCGAGTTCGCACTGCAAGGCGTATACGCTTGGCTGCTGCGCGGCGACGACGGCCAGCAGGAAGCCGGTGAAATCGATGCGCACATTCGCGACGACGAAGAATTCCAGGAGGCCGACGCCACCTGGTTCAAGACCTTGCTGCACGGTGTGCTGCGCGAGGCGCCGGCCTTGCGCGAACGCTTCATGCCTTACGTGGACCGGCCTCTTGAAGAGCTGTCGCCCATCGAACACGGCATTTTGCTGATCGGCAGCTTCGAGCTCATCCACCACGTCGAAGTCCCTTATAAAGTGGCCATCAACGAAGCGGTCGAGCTGGCCAAATCGTTTGGCGGCACCGACGGCTTCAAGTTCGTCAACGGGGTGCTCGACAAGATGGCGGCCGATGTCCGGCCCGCCGAAGTCCAGGCCGCCGCGCGCCGTTAGGCTCTCGCCGGCCTTGCGGCTTTCCTTTTCGTCGACGGGCCATAAGCGAAGCGTCTTGAATAACGAGTTCGATCTCATTGCGCGTTACTTTTCACGCCCCGCACCCCCGGGCACCCTGGGGGTCGGCGACGACTGCGCGCTGGTGGCGGTCGCGCCCGGCCATCAACTGGCTTGCAGCACCGACCTGCTGATCGAAGGGCGCCATTTTTTTCCCGACGTCGACCCGCAAGCGCTGGGCCACAAGGCCCTGGCGGTCAATTTGTCTGACCTGGCCGCCATGGGCGGGCAGCCTTTGGGCTGCCTGCTCAGCTTGTCCCTGCCCGCCATCGACCATGGCTGGCTGGCCGAATTTTCCAGCGGCTTTTACGCCCTGGCCGATCAGGCGCAATGCCCTTTGGTCGGTGGCGACACCACGCGCAGCGCCTCGGGCATAGTCATCAATGTCACCGTCCTGGGGCAGGTGAAGCCGCAAGAGGCCCTGCTGCGCTCGGGCGCCAGGGCGGAAGACGACATCTGGGTTACCGGCACCTTGGGCGCGCCCGATGTCGCCCTGCGTCTGTTGAATCATTCCCTGCTGGCTGATCCCGCGTTGCTGGCCGCGACCCGGCCCGCCCTGGAGCGGCCGCTGCCGCCCTGGCAATTTGCATCCACCCTGGCCGGCGTGGCGCATTCGGCCCTGGATATCTCGGACGGCCTGCTGCAGGACCTGGGCCATATCCTGCAAGCCAGCGCCTGCGGCGCGGAACTCGATTACCCTGCCTTGCCCGTCCATCCCGCCCTGTCCGGGCTGGACGATGCGCTGCTGCGGGAAGCCGTCCTGGCCGGCGGCGATGTCTATCAGTTATGCTTTACCGCCGCTTCGAGCCAGCGTGAACGCATCCAGGAATTGGCCGGCCAGGCGTTCGTACAGGCCACTCGCGTGGGCCGGATAAGCGCGCAGCCCGGCCTGGTGCTGCGCGATGCGCAGGGTAAGCCCATGACAGTGGCCGTGGCGGGCTTCGATCATTTTTCATGAGCCGCTTGTCGACAAGCTAAGATATCGCATGCCGTCCTCCGATCACCCCTCTGAACCCCATGATGCATTCGTCCCGACCGCGGGCTGGGTGTTTCGATCTTTTCCCCGCATCCTTTCCTTTGGGCTAGGAAGCGGCCTGATCCGTCCGGCGCCGGGCACCTGGGGCACCCTGATGGGGTGGCTGTTGTGGGTGGTCGCGGTTTCGCGCCTGCCCGACCCGCTTGTCGCCGTACTGCTGCCGGCAGCCTTTGCGCTGGGCTGCTGGACCTGCCATCGAGTCGGTAAAGAGATGGGGCGGCCTGACTACGGGGGCATGGTGTGGGACGAGGTCGTGGCTTTCTGGCTGGTGCTATGGCTGACTCCAGACAACTTCGGCGCCCAGTTGCTGGCCTTTGTCGTATTCCGCGCCTTTGACATCATCAAGCCGCCGCCCATCCATTTTTTCGATAGTCATTTAAAGAACGGCTTCGGCGTTATGTGGGATGATATCGTGGCGGCAGCATACAGTTTGCTGTTAATCGCCATTCTGGTCAGACTCGAGGTGTTGCTATGAGCACTAGTCCATCCCCGGATTACGCCCCGCAATTGGGCCGATTATTGCTTGATCGCGGCTGGATGTTCGCCTGCGCCGAATCCTGCACCGGCGGGCTGCTGGCCGCCGCCATGACGGACACGCCCGGTTCCAGCCAATGGTTCGATCGCGGCTTCGTGACCTACAGCAATGTGGCCAAGGTCGAGCAGCTACGGGTCAATGTGGATACGCTGGAGCGCTTCGGCGCGGTCAGCGAGGAAACCGCCATGGAGATGGCGGCCGGCGTGCTGGCTTGCGCCAACTTGTCGCAGCTTGCCGTCTCGACCACCGGCATTGCCGGCCCCGGCGGCGCCACGCCAGGCAAGCCCGTGGGCATGGTGTGCTTCGGTTTTGCGCAGCGCGCGCCTCAAGGCGGTGTAGTCACGCGTGCCATGACCAAGGTGTTCGAGGGCGACCGCGCGCAAATCCGGCAGGCCGCGGTGGCATTCGCCCTGAATACCGCGATAGACCTTATCGAACCGCGTTGATCGCGTCGCGGGTGGCGCGCGCCGCAGCCGCCGCCGCCACGCGCCAATCGTCGCCGCCGCTGGCATACAGGATGGCGCGGGACGAGTTGATCATCATTCCCGTTCCACGGCTGTTGCGCCCCGCCTTCACGGTGGCGGGGATGTCGCCGCCCTGGGCGCCTATGCCGGGAACCAGCAGCGGCATGTCGCCGACGCGTTCGCGGACCTTGGCTATTTCTTCAGGAAACGTGGCGCCCACGACCAATGCGCATTGGCCATTGGTGTTCCAGCGCTCGGCGGCCAGGCTGGCCACGTGCAGGTATAGGGGGGTGCCATCGCCGGCGGTCACGAATTGCAGGTCGGAGCCGCCCTTGTTAGAGGTGCGGCACAGAATGATCACGCCTTTTTCATCCCAGGCCAGATAAGGCTCCAGCGAGTCGAAACCCATGTAGGGATTGACCGTGACGGCGTCGGCCTGATAGCGCTCGAAGGCCTCGCGGGCGTATTGTTCGGCGGTGGAGCCGATGTCGCCGCGCTTGGCGTCCAAAACAATGGGCAGGTCGGGGTGCTGATCGTGGACGTAGGCGCACAGGGCTTCCAACTGGTCCTCGGCGCGCTGCGCCGAAAAATACGCGATCTGCGGTTTGATGGCGCAAGCGTATTGCGCGGTCACATCGACAATGGCGCGGCAGAACTCGTAGATCGCATCGGGGCGGCCCTGCAGTTCGGCGGGAAAGCGTTCGGGATCGGGGTCCAGCCCCACCGTCAGCAGCGAACCGCTAGTAGTCCAGGACTGGTCGAGTTTTTGCGTGAAGGTCATGAGATGCTTGATGTAATGGGCTCGTCGGAATGCTGTCGTTGATTATAGGCGGCCTTGGGATGTGGCCGGGCTGCTTGCCTTGGACCGTCCTGGACGGCCTAGCCCGCCAGGTAGCGGGATGCGATCACCGCCAGCCACACCAGTGCGCCGAATGTGATGGACAGCATGACGGCGGCACTACCCAGGTCCTTGGCTCGGCCTATCAGCGGGTGCTGGTCCAGCGTAATGGTGTCGGCCAGCGCTTCCAGGGCCGAATTCAGCAATTCGACGACAAGTACGAAGAATAGGGTGGCCAGCAGCAGGATTACCTCGCCCAGGCTGCGGCCCAGCCAGACGGCCACGGGAGCCAGGACGGCTGTCAGCAGCAGTTCCTGACGGAAGGCGGCTTCGTGCCGGAAAGCCGCGGCCAGCCCCTGGACGGAGTAGCGCAACGCGTTGGTCAGGCGGCCCAGGCCGCCTTTGCTTTTATAGGGTGATTGCTTGGAAGTCATGAGGGCCGGGTTTGCGCGACTGGACCGCGCTGAAAGTCGACGCTGCATTATAGGTTTTTTGCCGCGTCGGCTTTATGCGGTGGCGCCAGGGCGTTTGAAGTGGGCGCCACTGGTGGGCTGAAAAGAAAAAGCCCCCGAACGAATCGGAGGCTTTGAGACTGCGTGCCCGGGCACAAGGCCCGGGTCGGGAAGGCAGAGGTAGTGGCTTAGAAGCCGCCCATGCCGCCCATACCACCCATGCCGCCCATGTCGGGCATTGCGGGGGCGGGCTTGTCTTCCACGATTTCAGCCACAGCGGCTTCGGTCGTGAGCAACAGGCTGGCAACCGATGCCGCGTTTTGCAGCGCGGTGCGGGTCACCTTGGTGGGGTCCAGCACGCCTTGCTCGACCAGGTCGCCGTACTCGCCGCTAGCGGCGTTGTAGCCGTAGTTGCCCTTGCCGTTGGCCACGTTGTTGACCACGACGCTGGGCTCGTCACCGGCGTTGGCAACGATGGTGCGCAGAGGAGCTTCGACAGCGCGCAGGATCAGCTTGATGCCGGCTTCCTGGTCGACGTTGTCGCCCTTCAGCTTGGCGATGGCTTCCTTGGCGCGGATGAGAGCGACACCGCCTCCGGGGACGATACCTTCTTCAACCGCGGCGCGGGTGGCGTGCAGGGCATCTTCCACGCGGGCTTTCTTTTCCTTCATTTCGACTTCGGTGGCGGCACCGACGCGAATCACGGCAACGCCGCCTGCCAGCTTGGCAACGCGCTCTTGCAGTTTTTCGCGGTCGTAGTCGGACGTGGCTTCGTCGATCTGCACGCGGATTTGCTTGACGCGCGCTTCGATGGACTTGCCGTCGCCGGCGCCGTCGATGATGATGGTGTTTTCCTTGCCCACTTCGATGCGCTTGGCTTGGCCCAGGTCTTCCAGCGTGGCTTTTTCAAGCGACATGCCGGTTTCTTCCGAGATGACGACGCCGCCGGTCAGGATGGCGATGTCTTCCAGCATGGCCTTGCGACGGTCGCCAAAGCCAGGAGCCTTGACGGCGGTGGTCTTCAGGATGCCGCGGATGTTGTTGACGACCAGAGTGGCCAGGGCCTCGCCTTCGACGTCTTCAGCAACGATCAGCAGGGGGCGGCTGGACTTGGCGACTTGCTCCAGCACGGGCAGCAGGTCACGGATGTTGCTGATCTTCTTGTCGAAAATCAGGACATACGGATCTTCCAGCACGGAAACTTGCTTGTCGGGGTTGTTGATGAAGTAGGGCGACAGGTAGCCGCGGTCGAATTGCATGCCTTCGACGACGTCCAGTTCGTTGTCCAGCGACTTGCCGTCTTCGACGGTGATGACGCCTTCCTTGCCGACCTTGTCCATCGCGTTGGCGATGATTTCACCGATCGAGGAGTCGCTGTTGGCCGAAATGGAACCGACCTGGGCGATTTCCTTGCTGGTGGTGCAAGGCTTGGACAGCTTCTTGAGCTCTTCCACGGCGACGGCGACAGCCTTGTCGATACCGCGCTTCAGGTCCATGGGGTTGATGCCGGCGGCCACGTACTTCAGGCCTTCTTCAACAACGGCTTGAGCCAGGACGGTTGCCGTCGTGGTACCGTCGCCAGCGTTGTCGGAGGTCTTGGAAGCGACTTCCTTGACCAACTGAGCGCCGATATTTTCGAATTTGTCTTTCAGTTCGATTTCTTTCGCAACCGACACGCCGTCTTTAGTGACGGTGGGGGCGCCGAAGGAGCGATCCAGAACGACGTTGCGACCCTTGGGGCCCAAGGTGGTCTTCACAGCATTGGCGAGAATGTTTACGCCACGGACGATGCGCACGCGTGCGTCGTCGCCGAATAAAACTTGTTTAGCAGCCATTGTAAAATTCCTTGATTGATTCGGGTGTGATTACTGAACCACGGCGAGGATTTCTTCCTCGCGGATGACGAGAACTTCTTCGCCATCGACCTTGACCGTTTGGCCGGCATATTTGCCGAACAGAACCTTGTCGCCCACTTTCAGGTCAACAGGCTGAACTTTGCCGTCGTCGGACCGTTTGCCGGGACCAACAGCGATGACTTCACCCTGGTCGGGCTTTTCAGCGGCGCTTTCAGGGATGACGATACCCGAGGCAGTTGTGCGCTCGTTGTCCAGACGCTTGACGATCACGCGATCGTGCAAAGGACGCAGTGCCATGGAGGAACTCCTGTTCAATAAATGATTAATCAATAGGCAGAGGGGCGATGTTAGCACTCAACCCCTTCGAGTGCTAATTATAAGGACGAAGCCGGAATCTTCAAGAGGGCCTGGGTTGGCTGTTTCATTTTGAAATAGTTTTGGGGCTGGTGTCGAACGTCGGCGTGGTTTGGCTATCTGTAGCCATGGCGACCTACTGTTCAGCTAACTTGGGTAACGTAGATGGATCAGGGGATAAGGTCGCCCCTGTGAATCCACCTCCGAACGTCCAGTTTCGACGAATCCCATCCGCTGATAGAAGCCAACAGCTTGAGAGTTCTGCATGTTGACGTCCGTGGTCAATGCCCCATGCAGCGATAAGCCATACTGCAATAATTGGCGGCCAATACCGTTTCCGCGGACATCGGGATCGATGAAGAGCGCCCCCATATGCGTCCCATCGATAAACATGAAACCATGAGGATTGTCATTTTCATCGACTGCAACAGTCACTGGCGCATGGGGCAGAAAATCACGTACCTCGGCATCAATGGCCTTGCGGTCTTCGGCGCTGAGAAAGTGATGGGTGGCATCCACGGAACGCCGCCAAAGGTCCACGAGAGCGGGGCCATCTTCAGGACGTGATCTACGCAGTGTGTACATAGCAATCTTCAAAAAATTTAGGTTTAGGTGAAGTATGCCTGCATACCTGCTAAGCCGTCGCTGCGCCCGTGGAAGGCGCTATTGCCAGCTTGAATTGAGATAATTCAGCTGCTAGTTGTTGAGTATCCAAGGAGGATAGGCATGCACAAAGGTAGTTGCCTTTGCCGGCAAATACAGTATGAACTGACTGCCGAGCCCGGAGATTTTGGCTATTGCCACTGTGTTAGTTGCCGCAAGGCGAGCGGGTCCGCGCATGCGGCGAACGCTCCTATCAGCCGGGCAAATTTCCATCAGCTATCTGGTGCGGAGGCGCTGCGTGAGTTTGAGTCTTCGCCGGGCATGTTTCGAGCATTCTGCTCAAACTGCGGTTCTCCAATCTATGCATATCGAGCGGAAAACCCCGACTATCTCGGTATTCGTCTGGGTAGTCTTGACACGCCATTCGCTAAGCAGCCCTTAGGGCATAAATTCACTGCGGAAAAGGCGATGTGGGAGCCCATTGACGATGACTTGCCTCAATTTCCTGGGAAAGCGCTATTTCAGCGGCCGCAGCAGGAAGGTGATGCGTAACTACGAGCGCCCGCTATTTCGATTCTGTTGGTAACTCAATCAGGCCTTATTTTGTAGTCACAACAGTACTACAATAAGGCCTGTAAACCGCTGTATGGAGAATTGCCATGAGTACCACCGATACCTATGTCCGCGCCCGGATTGATACCAATACTAAGAAGCGTGCCGCCGCTGCACTTGAGGCTATGGGTCTCTCTATTTCTGACGCCATCCGCCTGTTGATGTTGCGCGTAGCCGATGAGCGCCGTTTGCCTTTCGAGGTGAAAGTGCCCAATAAAGCGACACGCAAGGCCATCGCCGAGATCGAGTCGGGAAGAGGTCAACGGTTTGAGAGCGTCGAAGATCTAATGGCGGATCTGCATGAGGACGATTGACCGCGCTTCAGCCTTTAAGCGCGATTACAAGCGTGAGGCTAAAGGTCGCTACCGAGCTACGCTCGACGGCGATTTGCGCGCTGCTTACATAGCCTAGCAGCTGTCACATCCCCCATCCTAAGTTAATATAACTACAAACCATAAGCTTATTTCCGATTGGGGTATATCTTGTCAGGCACCACAACGCCAAACGAAAACGTGGAACTTCCGGCATTGTCCGAACGAGAGCAGCGCGGGAATATCGCGCGCCTCACGATAGCCCAGGCACTGGCGGGGGCGAACTCCGTGGTCGTCTACGCCACGGGCGCCATCATCGGCCATATGCTGGCGCCGGACAAGGCGCTGGCGACGCTGCCGATTTCCATTTTCGTGGTGGGCATGGCCGCCTGCATCCTTCCGGCCGGTTCTATTGCGCGGCGATACGGCCGTCGTGCGGCATTCCTGGCGGGGGCCGGCTGCGGCGTCCTAGTCGGTCTGCTGGCGGCGCTGGCGGTGGTAACCGGCTCGTTCTGGCTGTTCTGCCTGGCGACTTTTTTTGGCGGTGCTTACGCGGCCGTGGTGCTTAGCTTCCGCTTTGCCGCCGCCGATGGCGTCAGCGCGAAGATGCGGCCACGCGCTTTGTCGTTCGTGATGGGCGGCGGGGTCGTGGCGGGCATCGTGGGTCCGCAACTGGTCACCTACACCATGCATCTGTGGCCCGTGCATATGTTCGCGGCCACTTACATTGCGCAGGCGGCTGTGGCCGCGCTCTCCGCAGTGGTGCTGTTCGGCGTGAAGTTGCCCAAGCCCAACGCGGCCGAGATCGCAGGGGGCAGGCCGCTTAGCGTCATCGTGCGTCAGCCGCGCTTTGTGACCGCCGCGATTTGCGGCGCGGTTTCCTACATGCTGATGAATTTTCTGATGACCGCCGCGCCGCTGGCAATGCAGCTATGCGGCCATTCTCAGGAAAGCTCCAATCTGGGCCTGCAATGGCACGTCATTTCCATGTATGGGCCCAGCTTCTTTACAGGCAGGCTAATCACGCGTTTCGGCGCCAGCAGGGTGGTGGTGGCCGGCTTGCTGCTTATCGGCATGTCCGCGGTTGTGGGCCTGACCGGCATCGATGTCGCCAATTTCTGGCTCACCCTGATCTTGCTGGGCCTGGGCTGGAACTTCGGTTTCATCGGCGCGTCTGCCCTGGTGCTGGAATGCCATCGCCCTGAAGAGAAAACGCGCGTCCAGTCGTTCAACGATTTCATCGTTTTCGGGACGATGGCGATGGGTTCTTTTGCGTCGGGCGGATTGTTGGCGGCCTATGACTGGAACATGGTGCTCTGGGTGTCGTTCGCGCCGCTGGCCTTGGCAGTCATTGCTTTGACCGTGGCCGCCGTGGGCCAGAGGCGGGCTCCCGTGCTGCAACGATAAGAAAATATTCTGGAAGCGGCGGCTTGCGTGGTATATGCTTCTTCAGAAGAAGAAGCCACAGGGTCAACGTTTTCAGATAGCCAAAGGAAGATAATGATGAAGAATCGACTGCCCTTTTCCAAGGCTGTGATGGCGTGCGCGTTGATCAGCGCCGCCGGTGTCGCACACGCCGCGTATCCCGACCGTCCCATCACCATGATCGTGCCTTTCCCGCCGGGGCAGGCGACCGACATCTTCGCCCGCGCCATTGCTGAGAAGCTTGCCGCGGAAGTGGGGCAGCCCGTCGTCGTCGAGAACAAGGCCGGCGCCGGCAGCAATATCGGCATGCAATTCGTGGCGCGCGCAAAGCCCGATGGCTATACCCTTGCCGTTGGCGGCAGCGCTGGCGCGGTCAATCAGACGCTCTACAGCAATCCGGGCTATTCGCTGAAATCCGACTTCGTCCCGGTTGGCGGCATTTTCACCGTGCCGCTGATTTTCCTGGCCAACCCGAAAAGCGGCATCACCTCGCTGTCCCAGTTGGTGGAGCGCGCAAGGGCCAAGCCCGACGAGCTGGCCTACGCCAGCGCGGGCATAGGCGGCACACAGCATTTGTCGGCCGAGATGTTCAAGGCCGACGCCAAGATCGAAATGCGGCATATCCCCTACAAGGGCAGCGGCCCGGCGCAGGCCGACTTCCTGGGCAACCATGTCCCGCTGATGGTCGATTCGGTGACCGCGGCCTTGCCCCACATCCAGTCCAAGGCGGCCATTCCCCTGGCCGTGACGGCTAGCAAACGCGTGCCGCAGTTGCCGCAGGTGCCTTCAGTGGCCGAGTCGGGCTACCCCGGTTTCGAGGCGGTGGGTTGGGCCGCCGTTTTCGCTCCCAGCGCAACGCCCCCTGAAGTCGTGAAGTTCCTGAACGACAAGATCAACGGAATACTCAAGTCTCCCGAAACGGCCAAGATGCTGGCGGATCGCGGGGCGCAGCCCTTGGTCTACACACCCGAGGAAGGCAAGCAATTCATCGAGACCGAGATCGCCAAATGGGGCAAGGCGGTCAAGCAGTCCGGCGCGTCGGTTAACTGATGCGACACATGGCCCGCAATTCAAGACCGCGGGCTTCGAGGCCTGCCGCATGTCCTGGTTTGCGGCATCGAGCGCAATAGCGCCGACCCATAGGCCCAACAGGAGCTCTCCATCATGAAGCTAGTCGAACCCGTACTGGAATGGAAGGATGAGATCGTCGCCATCCGCCGCGACATCCATGCGCATCCAGAACTGGCCTATCAAGAAGTTCGCAGCTCCGAACTGGTGGCCAAGCAACTGGAGTCCTGGGGCGTGGAAGTGCATCGCGGCATAGGCGTTACGGGTGTGGTGGGTGTCATTCGCGGCAAGACCGACAATGGCAGGTCGATAGGCTTGCGCGCCGACATGGATGCCTTGCCCATGCAGGAGCTGAACACCTTCGAGCATGCCAGCAAGCATCCGGGGAAAATGCACGCCTGCGGTCACGATGGCCATACGGCCATGCTGCTGGCCGCGTCGCGTTATCTTGCTCAACATTGCGATTTCGACGGCACCGTGCACGTCATCTTCCAGCCCGCTGAAGAAGGCAAGCTGGGCGCCAAGAGAATGATCGAGGACGGCCTGTTTACGCGCTTTCCGGTGGAAGCGGTGTTCGGCATGCACAACTGGCCCGGCATGGAAGTCGGGCGCTTTGGTGTCTGCGCCGGGCCCATCATGGCGTCCAGCAATTACTTCACGATTGCCATCTCTGGCAAAGGCGCGCACGCCGCCATGCCCCATCTGGGCTGCGACCCCATCATGGCGGCCACCCATTTGGCCCAGGCGCTGCAAACCATTGTCACGCGCAATCGCAATCCCTACGATCCGGCCGTGCTCAGCATCACTCAGATTCATGCCGGTTCGGCGGACAACGTCATTCCGGACAGTGCCGAGTTGCGAGGCACCGTGCGCGCGTTCACGCGCGAAACGGTGGACCTGATCGACAAGCGCATCGGCGAATTGGCCGAGCGTATCAGCGATGGGTTTGGCTGTTCGGCCGATTACGTCTTCGACAGAAAGTACCCGCCCACCTACAACCACAAGGACGAAACCGCTTTCAGCGTGGGGGTTCTTCAGGCTGTGGCGGGTATCGATAAGGTGGATGCCGGCGTACAGCCGTCGATGGCGGGCGAAGACTTCGCCCTGATGCTGCAAGAGAAGCCGGGCTGCTATGTCTGGATAGGCAATGGGCAGGGCGATCATCGCATGCCGGGTCATGGCGAAGGGCCGTGCATGCTGCACAACCCCGCCTACGACTTCAACGACCAGCTTATTCCCCTGGGCGCCAGTTATTGGATAAGGCTGGCCCAGACCTGGCTGTCGCGCCCTTTATAACGACGAGTAATAGAAAAATAATTATTTAGTCGTTCTGATTCGAAGACATTCTGGTTACGCTGATTGGCAGCTTCGGCGACTTCGGCGGATATCCGGCGGATGCCTGGCGGAGCGTTTCCGTTGAACTATCCGTATCGGAAGGCTGCCATGTCAAAAATCTACGTCATCCACGAAAACTCCGCGTGGGTCGAACCGCTCAGGGCCGCGTTTGCGCAACAGGGGCTACCCTATGAAGAGTGGTTTCTGGATGAAGGCGTGCTGGATCTGACGCAAGCGCCGCCGCAAGGCGTGTTCTATAACCGGATGAGCGCGTCGTCGCATACCCGGGACCATCGCTACGCGCCGGAATATACGGCGGCCGTGCTGGCATGGCTGGAATCGCATGGGCGGCGCGTCATCAACAATGGCCGGGCCTTGCAACTGGAAGTCAGCAAGGTGGCGCAATATGCCACCTTGTCCAATTACGGTATACGCACGCCGCGCACCATTGCCGCCGTGGGCAAGCGCCACATCATCGAAGCGGCCCGCAAGATGCCGGACTCCTTCATCACCAAGCACAACCGGGCGGGCAAAGGCCTGGGCGTGCAATTGTTCCACAGCGTCAGGGCGCTGGAAGACTATGTTCACGGGGATGCCTTCGAGCCCTCCATCGACGGCATAACCCTGATACAAGAATACATCCGCGCGCCGGAACCCTACATCACCCGCGTCGAGTTCGTGGGCGGCGAGTTCCTGTATGCGGTGCGCGTGGATACTTCACTGGGCTTCGAGCTTTGCCCGGCCGATGTCTGCCAGGTGGGCGATGCGTTCTGCCCGGTGGGCCAGGCTGCGTCGGAGCCCGCCGCGCCGCGATTCCAGATCGTCCAGGGCTTCGACAACCCCATCATCGAGCGCTATCGGCGCTTCATCGCCGCCAACGGCATAGGTATTTCGGGCATCGAGTTCATCACAGACCAACGGGGCCAGATCTACACCTACGACGTCAATACCAATACCAACTACAACAGCGATGCCGAAGCGGCTGCCGGCCTGTACGGCATGCAGGCCATCGCCCGTTACCTGGGGCAAGAGCTTCATCGCCTGGGCACGGGGCAAATCGAGCCCGAGTCCCGTCACGCCTCGCCCGAGCCCGCGCTGGACGCGGCCTGAGGTCGGCGCGGGCCGTTTAGGCCGGCCGTACGCTTGGACGATGGGCCGGTTTTTCCAGGTCCAGGCCCCAGTCGCCGAATTCGTACCAGTCCTCGCCGAAGGACTCCGCAGGGTGCTGGCTGCGGCTGGAGCCGTTGCCGCAAAGCATGGAGTCAGCGGGGCAATACTTGTCGCAGCCCCAGCAGATGCGCTCCGGGTGCTTGGGATTGAGCGGAAATTTCTTGGCCATGGCCGGGCCTCAAATTGAATCGTTGATAAGGGTATACCCTTATGTTAATGAGCTGCGGCCAGGAAAAACATGAGCGATATCAAGGAATCGGCGATTGTGTGGGGCGATGCTGGGTGGTGGGATATGCGACCTTATCGTGTGTGCTGGGTATCATCCACCACGTTGATCAAGTCTGACAGATCACGGGTCGATGGTTGATGGCGCTTGTTCTGGACTGCTTCTTGTTCATCCAGAGCAAGGTTTTCGATCAGGGTGAGAAGTGTTTTCCGGGTGGTCCTGATCGCTGATTCAGACACGCCTTTTACCGCAATGTTGTTTACTTCTTCCGCGATTGGCACTAGAACCTTTTTCAGTGCGCGGCCTTTCGGCGTTAAGTAAATATGAATATTCTTGTTGTTGGTCGGCAGTTTGCGCCTGACGACGTATCCCAGCTTCTCCATTGCGCGAAGCGCGGAATGTGTTGTTGGATCCATCAAGCCGGCTTCTTCGCTTAGCTGCCGCTGTGTCAGGCCGTCGTTTTCCCACAAGATGCGCAAGAAAGTCCAATGGCCGAAGGATACGGAATGTTCCATAAGGCGCATTTGCAGAGCCCTTGATACGCCCCGCATGGCGTCTTTGATTAAATGAGCGAGACGGTCGTCGGGGACGGCTTCGCGCCAGTGGCGCAGTATGGCATGTGAGGACCCATATTGAACTTCAAATTTTGATGTGGGCATGGGGTATTGTTCGGTTGTAGGGTGACCGGACAGTTATACCATCTCTCTTGTTTCGATCGCCTTGATTTGGTGCAAGAGTAGGACTTCCCGCCGCTCTTGGCTTGACTGGAGTATTGCCAGACAAATCTCCAGGTTTGCTGTCGCCCATTCGCCCGAGTGAAAGGGGCGCTTTCCTTGGATGGCAGCGGCGTATAGTTCGTCGATGACCTCGCTTCTGGGCACGACAGGAGCCTCCAGTGGATCCAGGTATGTGTGTTCGTCCCCGTAGATTGTGACTCCATGAGGCCCTGGGCGTAGGTCGGCGCGGTCGCAGGAAGCAATCAGCAGGCCGAAATGTTCATGAAGCGTTCTTTCGGCTCCGCCCGGATCCGGGAAGCTTGGGGGCGTGTATTTTGGCCCACCATAGCCGCGGTCACGCTTCAATATGTCTTCTTGGCCAGGAGTGATCGTGCTCAGCAGTCGTCTTGCGGTGCCGTAACCGCGTCGGTCCTTGGGTTTGCCCGTTTCGCCGATCCAGCCGCATAATTCATCGCTATCGAAATGAGCGTGTCCGCTGTAGGTTAGCGAGGCGGCAAGACCGTCTTCGAAGGTGAGTAGCGCCGAATAGGCAGACTCGGTTGGCCGCTGTGGGTCCCAGGCCCCGCTGTAAGCGCGGATGGCTACGGCTTTCTGGTTGGCGATGGTGCGTACTACGTCAATTTGATGCGAGCCTTGGCTGAATACCACTCCACCGCCGAGTTCTGTTTGAAGCTCTTCACGACGACGGGGGCGATAAAGGAAGTCGGTGTAGTTCAGTGCCGAGATCATCCGTAGCCGCCCGAAGGCGCCGCTTTGGATCAGTTGGCGGGCCCGATGTACTGGAGCATCGAATCCATGGCTGTGGCCGACAATCAGATGCACGCCGGCAGCATTAGCGGCGTCGGTCATAGCGCGGCAATCATCCAAAGTCAGAGCCATGGGTTTTTCAACCAGAATGTGCTTGCCGCGGCGGGCAGCTATCTGGACCTGTTCGCGGTGAAACTGGTGAGGCGAAGCGATGTAGACGGCTTCAATGTCCGTGTCGTCGCAAAGTGCTTCGAATGATTTGTACGCGTGCCCGCCAAAATCTTGCGTAAATCGTTCGCGGGCCTCGGCGCGCGGGTCCATTCCCGCTACTACGGTAATTCTCGGATGCAAGCTCAGGGTTGGCAGCATGACAAGGAAACCGCGGCCCATGCCTGCTACCCCAAGCCTGAGTTTTCGTCCGGAGTGTGCCAATTTTTCCGAATGAGCCGGGCGCGCTGACGTATCGGCTTCCACTAGCGCGCTCCTGTCACGATATCCAGTAGCGTATCGACATCTTCAGGCAGTGTGTCGCCACGCCAACAGATGTGTTGATCGGGGCGTATAAGCACGTAGCTGACCCCATACATCTCCAGTGCGGGGCTATTGTCCAGGCATAGAATCTTTAGCGGTATGCCTCGAGTTTGCGCCGTGTGCCGCAAGGCGTCCGTATCGTGCCCTTCATTATTCAGGCAAAGCAGAGTAAAGCCCAGGCCTAAATGATCGTATAACGAGCTTCCATCGCCTCGGCCATCATCCAGCCAGAAATGAGGGGCACGACCGCCTGGGACGCTGCTTGGCACATAGTTGGCTGGGTCGTCGGGAGGGGGATTTCCGTTCTTCACGATGATGGGGGAGTCATCGTAGCGTGCGCCCAGTTGGACCCCCAGTGATGCATATTCTTCACCGAATGTGGAAAGAAAAGCCCCCGTTTCAGCTCGAGCGCGCTCGCCTTCGTGGCTGTCCTGATCCAATTCTGACGGCACGGGCACCAGGCCGATATTTCTTGCCAGCTCGCGTGCGGCTGCTGTGTTCCGTTGCGCGATCGGCTTGCGCTCCAACTCGTAGGAAGCAAGCAGGTTGCGGCCGCCCCACCCTTGTACAACGGCCGCAAGCTTCCATGCAAGATTGGCAGCATCGTCGGCGCCGGTATTCATGCCGAAGCCCCCGGTAGGTGTAAACAGATGCACGGCATCGCCCGCCAGCAAGATGCGGCCGCGTGCGAATTTTTCCGCTACCAGGGCGACGCCGGCGGTCCACTTTGCATGGGCAAGCACCTGAACGGGTAGGTCGGCCCCCGTGCATTGACGCAGTACTTCGGTAATGGCCGCCTGGTCGATAGCTGAATCTGGTTTGTCGTCGCGAGTCCATAACAAGAACTCATCGTCGCCATTCAGCGGGACGAGCGCGGTGCGCAGCTTTGGATTGACTATCCAGTACTGCCAGGCGCGCTTTCCGTGCAGGTAATCACGATACAAGGTCGGGGCGCGTAGGTAGGTGGACACCATGCGTCCTCCGAAGAACGCCTGGCGCAGATTCTCGAACCCTTCATAGGTGATCCCCAGCGCGCTGCGCACGAAACTGCGCCCGCCGTCACAGCCCACCAAGTAAGAGGCTTTCCACGTTGACAGCTCCTCGGTCGTCGTATCGGCGGCATCCAGGAGAACGCCATCGCTCTCTTCTTGCACCGCCACGACCTTCGTGCCGAACTTCAAGGTTATACAGGGCCTTTTTGAGGCTTCTTCCAGCAGAACCCGTTCCACATACATTTGGTTGGCGCGGTGGATCGGCTCGGGGACTTGATCCGTTGACCTGGATGCGGCAACGTGTTGGCGCTTCTCGGTTTCAGACGGCATGGTCAGCCTCGCCAATTCCCATTCATTGAAGCGAGTAAAGTAGGCAACATCCGTTGGGTGATCCAGGGGCAAACCGAGGTCTCGTACGCGCTTGGAGAAGCCCAAGCGTCGGTAGTGCTCCATCGTGCGTGAATTATGGGTGCTTCCCTTGGGGTGCATGCGCGCCGATGATTCTGTATTGAAAACCGTGCAATGGACACCATGCTGATCGAGAAACATTGCCAGCAACAGGCCTACAGGTCCCCCGCCGACAATTGCCACAGAGGTTTTCTGTGCATAATCCTTTGACATGTTCAAACTATTGCTCCGTCAGGTTTGGATGTGGAATGGGGCTGAGGGCCCGTGCTTCAGGTTGCATGGGCGACAGAATGCTTAGTTTGGTGTGACACCGGAGAGCTTGACCGCCGTTTCGTACTTTTTCAGGTTCTCGCGAATGTTTTTTGCGTATTCCTGTGGGGTGCTCCAGACGGGAATCGAGCCTAGGCTGGAAAAGCGATCGCGCATTTCCTTGGTGTCTAGAGCCTTGGCAACGGCTTTGGATAGCTTTTCCAGAATCTCCGGAGGGGTGCCAGCGGGAGCAAGCAACCCCACTTCAGAGGGGAAGTCGTATCCGGGGAATAGTTCCGACAGGGCCGGTACGTCCGGTGTTCCCGGGAAGCGCTTGGCAGAGGTAACAGCCAGCAAGTTGACCTGGCCTGTTGCTGCATAGGGCCCGACGGTAGGCAGAGCAGTCATAAGAACGGGAACCTGGCCGGCAAGCAGTGCCGGAACCGATTGGCCTGACCCCTTATAGGGAACGTGCGTCAAGTTGATGTGTGCTTCGGATTTGAATACTTCCATGGCTATTTGATGGATGCTGCCGACTCCCGAGGACCCATAATTGATAGCCCCGGGGTCCTTCTTGGCCTGGGAGATCAGATCCTGGATGGTCTTGAGCGTAGTGGTTTTTGCGTTGGCCGCGATGAACATGGGAGTAATCCCGGCCAGGCTGATGGGCGCGAAGTCTTTCACTGGGTCGTAGCCGACGGACTTGAGTAGATGAGGCGCGATGGCCAACTGGCCTATGTCCGCGACCAGCAATGTGTATCCATCCGGGGACGAGTTTGCAAGCTGCCTGGTTGCAAGCGTACCGCCGGCGCCGGGGCGATTGTCGATGACGAATGACTGCTTCAACAAGCCGCCCAGTTTTTCTCCTAGCGTTCGGGCAATGATGTCCGGAGTGCCCCCTGGTGCATAGCCGACGAGAACTTTTACCGGGCGGTTGGGATAATCAGAGGCGGCTTGCGCACCGCTCAGAGCGGGCGCCAGGCTGATTAAACCCATGGTTAAGGCTTTTGAAATAAAAGACATCTTCTCTCCTTTGGAGTAGTGTGATTTACCGCTGTGCCAATAAATGGAGGTCGGCGGCTTGTAGTGTTTCTTGTTTTTGTTGTATTTCGTACGGCATGGCTTATGCTCGATGGGTCTTGCCCTCCTTTGATGTGGGTGTGGTGCTTCAGTTGGGTTCGTAAGACTCTTGCGTCATATATCCAGGACCAGCTCGGGCGAACATGCACGGGATACGCAGGTTATGATTCGATCGTGCTGTTCAGCTTCGGACAGCACGAAGTCGCGGTGGTCGGCTTCGCCCTCCAGCAAGTTGACCTGGCAGGAGCCACAGCTTCCGCTCTCGCAAGAGCTGGCGATATGAACGCCGGCGTTGCGCAGAGTTTGCAGCAAAGTTTGTTGGGCAGGCACGGTGATCGTCATCCCGGACTTAGCCAGGCGGGCGTTGAAAGCCCGATCATCCGGCCTGGGTTTTGGCTTGACCGTGCAGAAGTCTTCAAAATGGACGCTTGATGATGGCCAGTGCCCCGCCATATCCCGTACCGACTGCATCAGGGGGCCCGGCCCGCAGCAATATAGGTGGGTGCGGCCCGGATTTTCCAGTAGAGGCCACAAATCCAGGCGGCGGTCAGGATCGCCGCCATCATGATGGATGACGACTTTGCCGCTGAATTCGGGCCTGCTCCAGTCTTCCCGGAAGGCGGTGTCTTCCACCGAACGTGTGCAGTAGTAGAGCTTGAAAGATGTGATACTTGCGGCGCATAAGGCGAAGAGCATGGAGCGGATCGGTGTGATGCCTATGCCGCCGGCGATGAATAGGTAACGGGGCGCGGTCTCGACTAGCGGAAATGCATTGCGCGGGGCCGAAACGAACAAGGTATCGCCAACCTTTAAGTCGTCGACCATGCTTATCGATCCGCCGCGGCCAGCGGCATCCCGTTTTACGGCAATGACGTAACGATCTTCTTCGCTGGGCGCGTTGCACAGCGAGTATTGGCGTAACAGTTTATTTGGCGTTTCTACGAATATATGAGAGCCCGCGTAAAAGGCAGGCAACGGGCGACCGTCGGCGTTCCGCAGTTCGAAGCTCATGGTGCCGTCCGCTACTTTATCGGCGGCCACAACGCTCAGCGGCATATTGGCGATCTGTTTTGCTTCAGACATGGTGCTTTCCAATTTTGTGGTCGAAAAAGTGGGCCTCGCATCGGTGACTGCCGTTACCCTTGCTTAAACTTTATGGCGCTCGAGTGTTCCCGGTGCGAATAGCTCCGCTACTTCGAGAGGACGTTCCGCTGTGCCATGTTTGTGTGCGTAGTGCAGTACGGCATTCAGCGCGGCCTGGTTCTCGGCCACACCGTAGGGCCAGTAATCGGCGCCCATCTGGGTTCGAGTCTGTTCCATCCATGGGCCCAGCCATGGAAGAGTGACGGGTAGCGCAGCGATGTTTTCCAGCGCCGCTACTGCCATTTCCTTGGCCTTGATAAATGCGGTGTAGACCGAATTTGCCAGCCACGGATGACTGCTTACCAGATCTCGTCGTATGCCTATGACGTGCATGATGGGAAATATTCCTGTGCGTGCGAAGTAGTCGGCTTCGGCTGCTTGGTAGTCTGGGAAAAGCCGTTCAATTGTCGGCATGCCCTGCTTGAAGGAGAGCGGCGGGCGCATGGCAATCAGCGCATCCAGTTTTCCTTCTCGTAGCCAGGAGTCCAGGGTGGCGTCCGCTGAAATCGAGGACACTCGTATCGTGGGCGGTAAGTTGAGTGCAAGCTTTTCGATACGGCCGGGTTGTTCAAGCCCGCCTTGAAACCATTCGAAATCCCAAGGCTCGACCCCATAGTCTTGAGATAGGAGGGCTCGAACCCACAATGCGGCGGTAATTTGGTATTCAGGGACTCCCACCCGTTTCCCCTTGAGGTCCGCGGGAGAGTTGATGCCCCGATCCGAGCGTATATAGATGGCCGAATGGCGGAATGTGCGAGAAATGAAAACGGGTATGGCTATGTAAGGCATTTCCATCCCGCGGCTCAGATTCAAGATATACGAGCTCAGGGACAGTTCGCAGACATCGAACTCTTGATTTCGGTAGGCGCGGAAGAAAAGCTCTTCGGGGCCAAGGGTCATGAAGTTCAAATCACAGCCATCGATGGAGACACGACCGTCGCGAATCGCTTGAACTCGGTCATAGTCGCCGCAGGCCAATGTAATGGGCAATTTCTTCATCACTTTCTCCTGCATCGGATGTGATGCACAAGTGGTTTCCTGTAAAGCGGGCTCTTGGCGGAGAGCGGCCCCCTTCGCGCTCGGGCGCCGGCCGACTTCAAGCGGTGCTTCCGGTTTCCTTCCCGTGTTTGAGAGGCAAGCCTGTTATCAGGGAGCGCCAGTCGGTCTCTTTTTCGGTGATGCCCTCGTATGAGCGGATGTCCGCGAAAGGAGTGCTGCGGCCAGAGGTGCCGATTGCGGGATGCCCGTCGCGCATGGCTTTGGCAGCTTCGACCATGATCCGCCGGAACTCCACAATGGCTATATCGCTAGCGCCCAGCCTGTCGTCGGATCGATTGGCGATTTTCCCCATCGTTTCCCACATCGCGATGTCTTGATTGGGTATCCCGCGAAGACCCGTGAAATTTCCCAGTTTCATGGCTTGGCGGTCCTGCAGGTAGTTGTTGTCGCGCGAGCGTACTCGATGAAATTTTTCATCCAGATCGATGCCCACTTGGGCTCCGCAGAATTTACGCCAGCTTTCTTGGTCGATGCCCGTGCCCGGCGTCGTATCGTCGCTCCAGGCGATGAAATACAGAAAGGTATTGACGTCATCGATAGGGACTGTGTACTGAATGAGGCTGTACTGGCTGTTGGGGGGGATCTGAACCGTGATCGGCGCGATGAAGTTGGTGATGCGTAGGTAGTTATGTGTATCGGCGTTTGTAATCGGGCGCCGGATGGCGACATAGCTCATTCCGTAATCGGTATGCTGAACTTGGATGCGCGGAGATTTGTCCGTGGACGGGCGGGTCATATATGCGTCGGTCATGCCGGCGCCCGCCACTCTTGCGGGTCGGATGTCTGTGGAATGCAAGCTGGAGCTATGGGCAGAGTCAATGGCTCCCTCCAGCACTTGAGCCCAATTGCAGCCCACATGCACTTTGACGATGCTCACCTTGGCTTTTGAGCCATTGGCGAAGCCGGGCCGTTCGAATTCGGGCATGAGACTTGGTGGCCCCATGTATACCCATATCAATCCATTGGCTTCCCGTACGGGGTAGGATTTATGCTTTACTTTTTGAGCCAGGGCGCTTCCGGTGGGCTCAGAAGGCATATCCATCACATTGCCATCCACGTCCATCTTCCATCCGTGGTAAAGGCAGCGCAGCCCACATTCCTCATTGCGGCCGTACACCAAGGAAGCGCGCCGATGCGGGCAATACTCGTCAAGCAGCCCAACACGGCCCTCACTGTCTCGAAATGCAACGAGGTCCTCGCCAAGGATCCGAACTCGCACCGGGTTGCCGTCGGCTTCTGGAACCTCCTCGACCAAGCAGGCCGGCAGCCAGTGACGCCTCATTATCTGCCCCATCGTTGCATCACCTTCGACACGGCACAGCAGTTCATTCTCTTCGTGGGTTAACACAGCTCATTCTCCTTGCGAATTCCTGTTGTTTGGCGTTTCTTCTGTAGGTGGCCTTGATTAGGCAGTTCGCCATTTACATATTTAGATATCTAAGTATAATGTTAGTGATCTAATAAAATATCGTCAAGAGAAAATTGAAACTCGACGATCAAGACAGCGCTCATCGTTTAAAGGAGATATGCATGCGCTACATCAGTTTCATCCACGAGGGTCGGGCCGTGCTGGGTCTTAAGGAAGGAGGCAAGATTCATGTGCTGGGCAATGAGCTGCTGGATTCTTTGCTTGCCAGAGGAGTCGACCTTGCTGAATATGGACGCAGCCAACCGCACCTAGCTTCCTTGGATCCGTCGCAGGTAAAGACTTACTTGCCGCCTTTGATCCGGCCTCCCAAGATTTTCTGTGTGGGCTTGAACTATGCTGATCACACGAAAGAGAGCAAGTACGATCAGCCTGAGTACCCTACGATTTTTCCTCGCTATCACAGCAGCCTGGTTGCTCATCAAGAACCCATCATTCGGCCACTGGCTTCCGACTCACTGGATTTCGAAGGGGAAATGGCGGTGGTGCTTATCGGAGGGGGGCGATATATTGCGAAGGAGAATGCCCTGCGGTGGGTGGCGGGCTATTCCGTATTCAATGACGGGTCGGTCAGGGAATACCAGTTCAAGTCGCCGCAATGGACGATAGGCAAGAATTTCGACAATACAGGCGCATTTGGCCCCGAACTGGTAACGGCTGATGAATTGCCGCCAGGGGGGCGCGGGTTGACGTTGGAGACGCGTCTGAACGGCGAGCTTGTGCAAAGCGCCTCCACCGACGACATGCTGTTCGATGTCGCCACGTTGATTTCAGTTCTGAGCGAGGCCATTTCTCTAGAAGCCGGAGATGTCATTGTCACGGGAACCCCGTCTGGCATAGGCTGGGCGAGGAACCCCCGGCTGTTGATGCGTCATGGGGATGTATGCGAGGTATCCATTTCGCAGATCGGCACCTTGAAAAATCCAATTGAGGATGAGCGCTGAGCCGCGATCGTTTTTATTGAGTGTTCCAACCTAGAAAGGAACAGATTATGAATTCCATGGACGGCAGTGCCGGTTTGCCTCGTGTCAGCGTGCATTCCATTGACCGGTTTGTCCTGACAGTGCCGGATTTGGAGGTCGCGGCCCATTTTTACACGGCTTTCGGTCTGGATGTGTCGCGTGGCGACGGCAAGCTGATAATCAAAGCGGTGGATGGCCATATATGGGGCATGGTGGAACAAGGCCAGCGCAAGGCGCTGAAGTATCTGAGCTTTAATTGCTACGAGGCGGATTTGCCGCTGCTTTGCGAGCAATTGAAAATCGCTGGAGCGCAAGACGCTGGGCCGCAGCATCCGCCTGATTCGAGGGCTTATTGGTTTTATGACCCAGATGGCAACTTATTGCGCGTACAAGCCGGGCCGAAAACTTCGCCGGATTTCAAAACTCCGAATACCGGAATCAATGTTCCGGCAAATGTAAGGGGGGCGCCAAGGCGTGGAGACACGCCGCAAGTACGGCCCCGCAGGCTGTCGCATGTCTTGTTGTTTTCGTCCGATGTATCGCGCAGCATCGACTTTTATTGTCAGGGGCTTGGTTTGCGGCTTTCTGATAAGTCGCAAGATATCGTGGCATTTCTACATGCGCCTCATGGCTGCGATCATCATTTGATCGCGTTTGCCAAGAGCTCGGCTCGGGGCTGGCATCATTCCTCCTGGGATGTCGACGGTATTGAAGAGGTGGGCTTGGGCGCGGAGCAAATGGCGATAGCCGGGTATACGCAGGGATGGGGAACGGGACGCCATGTGCTTGGATCGAATTATTTTCATTATGTGCGCGATCCATGGGGCTCGTTTGCGGAGTACTCGGCCCATATCGATTACATAGAGGCGGGCTACGATTGGGTCGGGCGGGATCACCCACCCGAAAACTCCCTTTACTTGTGGGGGCCGCAAGTTCCCTCCTACTTCATTGAGAACTCGGAAGTGGAGCAGTAATTTCCCCGTCCGTGAATCGGGGTGAAAGGCGGGCCCAAGCTTGGCTACCCCCTGGCTTGGGCTCGTCGAGTCGATAAATCATGGGCAGCGCAAACTCGTGCCCTGCGCTTGATGCCTCATGAAACCAGCCTTCAACCATCAGCGCCAGCGGTCGCGCCTGTGGTGGTGCCTGCCACCGTCGTAATACGAGCGCGAACCGCGCCGATTATCCCAGCTTCGTCCACGGCTGCGGCCGCGGTCTTCGGTCAGGATATTGCCCAGCACGCCGCCTGCCGCCGCGCCGCCCAGGGTGTATAGCGGATCGCCGCCAGAGAACACGGCACCTGTGGCGGCGCCCAGCCCCGCGCCCAACAAGGTATTGTTGGCCCTGCGGTCATGGGTGACGCAGCCGGCCGCGGCCAGTGACATCAGGCCTATGGCGGTAATGCGTGCAAGGGTTCTTTGCAGTGTCATGACGTACTCCGTCTGTTGTTGACGAAACCAGAGTAGCCAGGCGCTTTTGCGTGGACAAGGCCGGAGCGGGTGTTTGCAGCCGGCTGAAATATTTACCGCCCGGAGGGGCGGTTTTGTATAGTTTTGTGGCAAACCCGAGGCCAATATGCAACACGGGGCGGGATGGCCCGCCCTGTGCCGGGTATTGCCGGCCCGCCTGCCAATGCCGGCAGGCGCGGCCCGTTGCGACGAGCTTATTCCACCTTGATGCCGGCGTCCTTCACGACCTTGGCCCAGTTGGATACCTGCGTCTTCAGCCAGGTGCCGAATTCGTCCGGAGTCATCTGGATGGGCTGGGCGCCCAGCGTGTCAAGCTTTGCCTGGACATCGGGCATCTTGATGATCTTGGCCATTTCGACGTTGAGCTTTTCGATGATGGGCTTGGGGGTGCCTGCCGGGGCCAGCACGCCTTGCCAGCTGCCGGTGACGAAGCCGGGGATCATTTCACTGACGGCGGGCACGTCCGGAAGCTGGGGCAGGCGTTTTTCGCTGGTGACGGCCAGCAGCTTGATCTTGCCGCTCTTGACGTGCGGGTAGGTGGCGACCATGCCGTTGGTGGTGACGTCAACTTGCCCGCCTATCAGGTCGGTAAGTGCCTGGGCGCCGCCCTTATACGGTACATAGCCCCATTCGACACCGGTTTTTTGCGCGAAAAGCACGCCAGCCATGTGCGGTGCGCTGCCGATGCCCGCGGCGGCGGCGAAGTTCAGTGCGCCTTTCTTTTCCTTGGCGTAGGCAACCAGTTCTTCCTGGGTCTTGACCGGCAGGGCGTTGGTGGTCACCAGCAAGTGTGGCGAGTAGGCCAGCATGGAAACCGGAGCCAGATCCTTGATCGGGTTGAATGGCATATTGGGGTAGACGCTTGGGCTGATGCTCAGGTTGCCAAGGTCGACCAGCAGCAGGGTGTAGCCGTCAGGCTGCGACCGCACGACGTAGTCGGCGCCTATGTTGCCGTTGGCGCCCGCGCGGTTTTCCACGACCACGGTTTGCCCCAGCGCCTTGCCCAGCTTGTCGCCCACCAGCCGGCCCAGCACGTCCGAGGTGCCCCCCGCGGGGAAGGGTACGATCAGCTTGATGGGTTTATCGGGGTAATTGGATTGCGCCAGGGCGGGTGCTCCGATCATGGCGATGCAGCAAGCTGCGATGGCCGTTTTGACAAACGTCTTCATGGAATCTCCTTGGCGGCGCTTGGGGCGTCGCATGCTTGGGTTGTGGTCTCGAACATTTATTACGAATCAGTAATGATATCTACTTGTCAGTTGTCGGACAAGAAGAATTTGCACCACTCAGGGTTTCCTCGGTCTCGCACCCAGTTCTGTTTATGAAGAGCTTGCGGCGCCCGCGGTTTCGGAAGCGCGCTTGAGCCGGTCGCGGCTGTTGCTCAGGTGCCGGTACATGGCGGCGCGTGCGCCTTCCGCGTTCTTGTCGGCGATTGCCTGGAAAATGGCCTGGTGTTCCTGGTCGACTTTTTTCAGGTAGGCCCTGCGAGCCGCCGTGTCGCGCTTGTACATGCCGATGCGCGACCGTGGAATGGCCATCATGCCCAGATAGGCGAACAGCTCGATGAAATAGCGGTTGCTGGTGGCCTGGGCGATTTCCCTATGGAAGTTGAAGTCGGCGTCCACGCCGTCTTCCTGCGTGTCCACGACCTGGCTCATTTGCTCCAGCGCCTGGCGCAGGCTGGTCAATTGTGCCGGGCTGCGGCGTTCGGCCGCCAGCGCCGCCGCCTCCGATTCCAGGCTGATGCGCAGTTCGAGCAGGCTGATGATTTCCTTGGCTGCGTCCAGTTCGCCCGGATCGATGCGAAACGGCGCGGCGGACGTCGCATCCAGCACGAAGACCCCCACGCCTTGGCGGGCCGATGCCAGCCCGGAGCTTTTAAGACTGGACACGGCTTCGCGCACCACCGTCCGGCTGACGCCGTAGGATGCGACCATTTCGTGCTCACTAGGCAGCTTGTCGCCGGGCTTGAGTTCGCCCCGGGCGATGCGGTCGCTCAAGTCCTTGGCCAACTGGGCCGCCAGGCTTTTGGGCCGCTGCAGGGAAAGAGAGGGACGGATCAAGGAAGCCATGGTCGCGTGCGGGAATGAATAAAAGGGCTTTTCATTATAGGTTATAGCTGTCTGCTTGTATGATGACAGGCCGGAGCCCATGGCGCCTATACGCGTCTTTTAAAGGATCAAGCTTGCAAAGGCCTCGGCTAAAGGCGCGCGCACATTGCTGCGTGTCCAGCACATGCCTATCGACCGGATGGGGACGGGACCTGGCAGGGACCATTTGGCGATGCCTCCGGGGCCGGTCTGCAAGGTGCCGGTGTCGGGCAGGATGGAAACTCCCAAGCCTTCGGAAACCAGTTTGCCGATGGCGTCGATGCCGTCCAGCTCCAGTCGTATGCGCGGCCTGGCATGCCTGTCGCGCAAATAATCGTCCGTCATCTTGCCGCCGACCACGCTGCGGTCGTAGCAGATGTAGGGCTGCGACAGCAGGGTTTCCATCGGGTCGTCGACTTTCAGGGACGCCGGGGTGATCAGCATCAAGGGTTCTTTGCGGATTTCCATCCAGGCGCAATTCTTGGGCAGATCGAATTGCGGATGTACGAGGATGGCGGCATCCAGGGCGCCTTCCAGCACCCGTTGATAAAGCGATTTGGACGACCCCGGCTCGATGAAAACCTCGATGGCGGGGTGCCGGGCGAACCAGTTCTTGAGCGTGCCCGGGACGATGCTGCCCAGCGCCGTGGGGGTTGCACCCAGATGCAGGGGGCCGGCGGGCAGGTCGGTGTCCGACGCCAGGGAACGCAGGTTGCGCGCGTCCGCCAGTATTTTCTTGGCCAAGTCCAGTATGCGGCGTCCGGCCACCGTGGGCTGCACGGTCCGCCCCGAACGCGCCAGCAGGCGGCTGCCGACCGAGGCATCCAGGGCGCGCAGCCGCTGCTGCACGGACGCCGGCGTCAGGTCCTGCAGGCGCGCCGCCTTTGCGATGGAGCCCAGCTCGACCACGTGCACAAAGGTTTGCAGAAACCTGAGGTCCATAAACGCCGCCTGTTCTAAAAGATGGTTTTTCCATATTCTAAAGAAGTTTGTTGATACTTGTTGCATCTTCCGCATATGCCAATAATGTGGGCATTATTTTTCAAGCGGAGTATTTCTTCATGCCCATCATTTCATCCATCGAAGTCAGCGCTGCCGCGGTGCCGCTGGATCGCGTCACCTCTTTCTCCAATCGCACGGTCAGTACGCGCTTCTACGGGCTGGTCAAGGTGCGCACGAAGGAAGGCATCGAAGGCATAGGCTTCTGCTATATCGGCAGCGCGGGCGGGCCGATTTTCACGGCGGCCGTCGAGCACCTGCTAGGCAGCGTCCTGATCGGAAAAGACACCCACAACGTGGAAGGCATCTGGCAGTCCATGTACCAGGAGGCGCTGCTGCAAGGCCGCCAGGGTACGGTCATGCGGGCCATCAGCGCCCTGGATACGGCCATCTGGGACATCAACGCCAAGGCCGCCGGGCTGCCGCTGCACAAATACCTGGGCGCCGTCGAACTGGACAGCGTGCCGGCCTATGCCAGCGGCGGTTACTACCTGGATGGCAAGACGCCCGAGAAGCTCGGCGAGGAGATGGCGAGCTACGTGGCGCTGGGCTTCAAGGCCGTGAAGATGAAGACCGGGCGCCATTCGCCCAAAGACGAAGAGGCACGCCTGAAAGCCGCGCGCGATGCAATCGGCCCCGACGTGGAGCTGATGATGGACTGCAACAACGCCTGGCAGGACGTAACCCAGGCCATGCAGTACATCCGGCGCTTCGAGCAGTACGAGCCTTACTTCATCGAAGAGCCTTTCGGCCCGGACGATGTGGACAGCCATGCCAAATTGGCGCGGCTGACGCACCTGCCCATTGCCACCGCGGAAATCGGCTATGGCCGCTGGTACCACAAGGAATTGCTGGACAAGCAGGCCGCCTCCATTTTGCAAACCGATGCGGCGGTGTGCGGCGGCATTACCGAATGGAAGCGCATCGCCGCCACGGCGGCCAGCTATGGCGTGGTGGTTTGCCCGCATTGGTTCCATGACCTGCATGCGCCGCTGGTGGCGGCCACGCCCAATGCCCGTTATGTGGAGTTCTTCTGGGACGACCAGGTGCTGAATTTCCGGCGCCTGGTCGATAGGCAACTGGAACAGAAGGGCGGCCGGGTCATCCTGCATCAAGAGCCCGGGCTGGGCTTCGGCTTCGACGAGAAGGCCGTGGCCAAGTACGGCGCCTGGACGACGGTGCGCTAAGGCACCGCAGCTTCAACATACTTATAAAACATGGAGAGACAAGCAATGAATCGTCGTGATTTTCTGATTTCGGGAAGCGCATTGGCCGCTGCCGTGGCCGCTCCGACGCTGGGGGCGCAGACTGTGGCGCCGAAGGGTACGGTCACCTTGGTGGTGGGGTTTCCGGCGGGCGGCGGCACTGACGTGCTGGCACGCCTGCTGGGCCAGAAGTTTTCCGATATGTGGGGCGTGCCGGTCGTCGTCGAGAACCGCCCCGGCGCGGCCGGGGTGATTGCCGCGCGCCATACGGCCAAGCAGAAAAACGACGGGACGGCATTGCTGGTTGCGCACGTGAACAGCCATGGGATAGGCCCCGGCCTGCGCGACGATCTCGGCTATTCCGTCGATAAGGACTTCACACCCGTGGGCCTTATCGGCAAGACGCCCACCATATTGATAGGCGGCGCCAATCAGCCCGCCAAGACGCTGAAGGACCTGGTGGCGCTGTGCAAGGCCAAGCCGGGCCAGATTGTGTTCGGATCGGCGGGCACCGGATCGGCGCAGCACCTGGCGCTGGAAATCTTCAAGGCCGAGGCCGGCATCAATGCGCTGCACGTGCCGTACAGCGGCTCCGCGCCCCTGATGACCGACGTGATCGGCGGCCATATTCATTACGCCTTCGAGGGCATGACGACCGCCAAGCCGCTGATCGAATCGGGCAAGGTCATCGCGCTGGCCCAGACCTTGCAGAGCCGATCCAAAAGCCTGCCGGACGTGCCGACGGTTGCGGAACAGGGCTATCCGGGCTTCGAGGCCAGCATATGGTTTGCGCTGGTCGGACCGGCGGGTATGCAGCCCGCCATGGTTGAACGCATCAATACGGACTTCAACAAGGCACTGAAAACGCCGGAACTGGTCGCCAGGCTGGCCCAGGCCGGTGCCGAAGACGGTGGCGGATCGCCCGAGCGCCTTGCCCAGTTCATGAAGAGCGAGCAGGCAAAGTTCGCAAAAGTGATCAAGGACGCGGGAATTTCCGTCAAATCCTGATCGCTTCCGGCCGGTGTTCCAGATGCTTTAGCAGAAACGCCATTGTCTGTTCTGTTGCTCCGGCCGCCAGGGGCGCGCTATCGGCATGGCATGACGCCAGTTCGCCCGCGGCCCGTTCGACCTTGGTCAGCCTGTCCACGGGCAGGCCCGTCTCAAGAAACTCGTCCGTCTGCACGGCCATCACGATCGCGCCCACATGCTTGTTCATCAGCAAAGCGGCGCAGCGCGCGAACAGGCCCTGCGCCACCAGCGGCATGGCGCGGCCTTGCGGATCTTCGCTAAGCGCGTGGCTGCTTAGGTAGCAGGCCACGCCGCGCTCCGTCCAATACCGCTGGCGCCGGCGGGCGGCGAGCAGGGCGTCGTCGCCGCCGACGACCGCCTCAATGGGAATGCGCCCGTTGCCGGGCACCAGCCGCGCCAATACGGCGGGCATGCTGTTCAATGAGCTCAGGCTGGCGCCCAGCAGGGGCGAGGAATTGACCTCGTTGATGATGGCCCCGTTCTCGTGCCAGGGGCGGGTGATGTCGGTGGATATGATGTCCACGCCGGCGATGTCCAGCCCGAAAAGTTCGGCCGCCCGTATGGCGATGGCGGCGTTGTCGGGATGCAGCGTCGTCGAGAAATCCTCGTCCACGCCGCCCCATTCCGTGGATTCGATGCGGCGCAGCCAGGCCCATGCGCCCGCCGCGAGCACGCTGTCCAGGGTCAGGCCGGCGCGGGCCAGTTCATGGCGCGCCGCATCGTCGGCGGGATAGGGCGGCGGCCTGTTCCAGGCCGGCATGGCCAGGCGCCGCGCATTGGCGGCCTGTATGCATTGGGCTATGGTTTTGCGCCCATCGCCCTGGACGCCGATGGGATGGCGTCTTACCGCGTACAGCACCCGGTCCTGCGTCACCAGCAGGCGATGGCAGTCGCCCGGCACCATGCGCTCGACCAGCACCTGCTTGGAAAAGCGCGCGGCATGCTGGAAGGCGGCGTGCAGCGAGGCCTCGGAATCCACATCCACCGTAACGCCTTCGCCACGGTCGCAGTCGGCGGGCTTGACGACCACGGGCCAGCCGATGGCAAGGGCCGCTTGCAGCGCCTGGCTTTCCTCGGTGGTCAATCCATGGGCGGGAGACGGCAGGCCGGCTTGAGCCATCCAGGCGGCCGCCATGAATTTATGCTGGGCCGCATCCACGCCCAGCGCCGAATCGTATTCCGATTTGCTGCGCTTGATGCGGCGGGAATGCCGGCCCCAGCCCAGTTGGAACAGGCCGTTGCCCAGATGGCGCCAGGGTATGTCCAGCGTCTGGGCGCAGCGCAGGATGTGTAGGGACGACTTGCCCAGGGGAAGCGTTTGTAGCAAGGGCTGCAGGACCTGTTTTTCCACTTCCGCATACAGCGTTTCGGGCTCTGCGACGCGGGAGGGGTTCTCCAGCAAGCCCAGGACCAGCGCGGTCGCCGCGTTATAGACCTGGTGCACGCAAGCGGCCGGCATTGCGTCCAGTTGCGGGACGGCGACCGTAAACAGCCAGGCTCCGGGCAGGGACTCGTCGGGCCTGCGCGACAGGATGCGGCCCGGCTCGAAAATGGGCAGGCGGGCGGCGCGTTGCAGCTCGGCGGCAAGCCGCAGGATGCGCCATATCGTTTCGGCGGCATCGTCCATGAAGCCGTCGCCATGGGGTTCAGCCTGCTCAGTAGGCACGCCCAGCCGCTGGCCCAGCCAGTCGTCCACCGCCATCCAATCGACGCCGCGGGGGCTGCGCGCAAGCCTCAGGGTCAGGACTTGATCGGGCTGGCCAAGCTTGTGATGAAATCCAGCCGAACTTTTTGCAAACATGTTTTGACGCCTGGAAGCAGCTTGGGCGATGCCGTGATTTCAAAAAAAGAATGAAAAATCTTACAGCATCCCGGATGCATGCGGATAGGTGTATTGATGGCGTTTTGACGGCCTGGTCGCCCGGCGTGACGGTTACGAGGCCGGAGCGGCGCCGCCGTAATGCGGCGGCCGGGGTCGAATGCCACGGCTAGTCCGCATGCTCGGGTATCATCACGGGTCGGGCAAGCTTCCGACCCGCATGACGATCAGAACGAGTATGACTTCCAAAGAATTACACGCCGACGGGTCAGCCGTGACGGCGCCCGTACGCAGCCGGGCGGCGGCCATCCTTTTGGGCCTCAGCCTGATGCTGATCGCCTACAACCTGCGGCCCCTGTTTTCCAGCCTTTCGGTACTGCTGCCGGACCTGCTGCGGCAAACCAGCCTGAGCTCGGCCGGCGCGGGTTACCTGACGACGCTGCCCGTGCTGTGCCTGGGGCTGTTCGCACCGCTGGCGCCGCGGATATCCCAGCGCATCGGGCCGGAGCGTACCTTGCTGGCCGTCCTGTTCTTCCTGATGGCCGGCACGGCGTTGCGGGGCCTGGGCGACCTGTACTCCCTGTTCATCGGCACCGCACTGGGTGGCGCGGCCATCGCCACGGGCAACGTCCTGCTGCCCAGCGTGGTCAAGCGTGACTTCCCAAAACAGGCGGCCTTGATGACCGGGCTGTACACCATGGCTCTGTGTGGCGGCGCGGCCTCGGCGGCGGCCCTGACCTTGCCCATTGCACGTTACTTCGGCGATTCCTGGTCCGTGGGCCTGGCGATATGGGCCGTTCCGGCGGCCTTGGTGCTGCTGGTCTGGGCACCGCAGTCCTTGCGCGCGGAGCGTATTTCGCGGCAGGCCAGGCGCAGCGTCGTGGGCAATCTGCGGCGCGATCCGCTGGCATGGCAGGTTACCTTCTTCATGGGCTTGCAGTCGGCCCTGGCTTATTGCGTGATGGGCTGGATGGTGCCTATTTTGCGCGATCGTGGCATGGACGGTGTGGAGGCGGGGCTGATGGTGTCGGTCTCCATCATCGTCCAGGTCTTCACCTGCCTGCTGGTGCCGCCGCTGGCGGTGCGCTGCAAGGATCAGCGCCTGTTCAACGCGGCGCTGGCGCTGCTTGCCGGCGGCGCATTCATGGGCCTGGTCCTGGCGCCCTTGTCCACCATCTGGATCTGGGCTGTTTTGCAGGGCATAGGGCAGGGTGGCTTGTTCGCCATCGCCATGACGGTCATTGTGCTGCGCTCGTCCGATTCGCACGTGGCGGCTCACTTGTCCGGCATGGCGCAGGGGGTGGGCTATGTGCTGGCGGCCTTCGGCCCTTTGCTGGTCGGCGTCCTGCATAGCGCCACGGGCAGCCATCAGGCGGCGGCCTGGCTCTTTGCCGTCCTGGGCGTGGCGGCTGCCATCAATGGATGGGGGGCGGGTCGCGCCATGCTGGTCCAGGCGCGCAGCGAAGCACAGGGCGTCTGATCAGCGGAGCTTTTCCGGGGCCGGAGCCGTGGGCTTGCGCATGACAAGGTAGATGCCAGCGGCGGCCAGCGCCATGCCGGGCCACGCCGCAGGCGGCAGCGCCTCGTCCAGGATCAGGAAAGCGATGACGGCGGTGACGGGCGGCACCAGGAAGAACAGCGCCGATACGCGGGAAGCTTCGCCGCGCCGTATCATGGCCAGCAGCAATGAAATCGCCACGATGGAATTGCACACCACCAGATAGGCCAGCGGCATCACGAAGCCCGGAGTCCATTGGATGTGCATGGGCTCCAGCAAGAAGGCCAGGGGAGCGGAGACGGCCAGCCCCACCGCATACTGCACCATGTTGGCCGTGACCGGATGGGTCTGCACGCCATAGCGCTTTTCCCAGAGCGTGCCGCCCGTCATGGACAGCAGGGCCAGGACGGCGAACAGCAAGGCGGCCGGCGTAGCGATCTCTATTGCCGATTTGGACAGGATGACGATGCATGCGCCGGTCACTCCCAGGGCCAGGCCCAGCCAGCGTCCCGCGCTGACCCGTTCGCCGGCGATGGAGGGCGCCAGCAAGCCGATCAAGATCGGCTGCTGCGAGGTGATCAGGGCAACGGCGCCGGCGGATATCCCCAGCTTCAGGCTCAGGTATACGAAGGAAAAATAGCCGGCTTGCAGCAGCAGGCCCACCATGGTCAGATGCAGCCAGGCTCCGGGCGTGGCCGGCAGGGCGGGGCGCAGCCACAGGAAGGGAACCGCCAGCAGGGCCAGGACGCAGGCATAGCGCAGCGCCAGGAAGGTCAGTGGGTCGGAGTAGGCCAGGCCCATCTTCAGGAAAACGAAGCCGAAGGACCAAAGCAGCAGGAACAGGGTGGGCGCCCACTTCAACCATGTGGCGGTTCCGTCCGAGGGGCTTGTAGAGGATGGCATGCAAGGGGCTCCGCCATGAGTGCACCATAGTATATCGATTCGCGTCCCGGCCCGATTCCCAGCTCTTTATACGGTGTTTTTGGCGTAAAATGGCAGAGTCGCTACAAAGGCTGACATGGCCGTAAACAAGTCTTTTCGCCATAAAGGCATGCACGCCCGGGGTCGGCATTTTTTTAGCGCTGCGCCATAGTTCAAAGCTATTTAATCAATAATATTAATCAATTTTACAAATCGATTGGGCTTGCCTATACTGACGTTGTGTTCAATTTCTTCAACCGAAAAAAGGAAAGCAATGTCCCTGATCAACACCAAAATCAAGTCCTTCAAAGCCACGGCATACCAGAACGGCAAGTTCATCGACGTCAGCGATGAGTCGGTTGCGGGCAAGTGGTCGGTTTTCGTTTTTTACCCCGCCGATTTCACCTTCGTGTGCCCCACCGAGCTGGAAGACCTGGCCGAGCAATACGAAGCCTTCAAGAAAATCGGCGTTGAAATCTACAGCGTTTCGACCGACACCCATTTTTCGCACAAGGCTTGGCACGACACTTCCGACGCCATCAGCAAGGTGCAATACCCCATGATCGCCGATCCCACCCATGTCTTGTCCCGCAACTTCGAAGTCCTGATCGAAGAAGAAGGCATCGCCCTGCGCGGCACCTTCGTGGTCAACCCCGAAGGCGAGATCAAAGTCATGGAAGTGCACGACAACGGCATCGGCCGCGTCGCCTCCGAGCTGCTGCGCAAGGTCAAGGCAGCCCAGTACATCGCCGCTCACCCCGGTGAAGTCTGCCCCGCCAAGTGGGAAGAAGGCGCCAAGACCCTGACTCCTTCGCTGGACCTGGTCGGCAAGATCTAAGCACGGCCCGCTTGCGATAAGCAGGTAGCCATACGCCGCCGCGCGCAAGGCCATAAGTCCGGCGCGCGGCCCTCCCGAACATTCCTCTTATCAAGAAGGTTGCTTTATGTTGGATTCAAATCTCAAGTCCCAGTTGAAATCTTATATGGAAATGATCTCCCTTCCGGTCGAGATCGTGGCCAGCCTGGACGACAGCCCCAAATCGTTGGAACTGCGCGAATTGCTGCAGGAAATCGAGCTGATGTCCGACAGGATTACTCTGACTGAACGCAGCGATGACCAACGCAAACCTTCGTTCAGCATCAACCGCAGCGGCACCGACGTCAGCGTGCGTTTCGCAGGCATCCCCATGGGCCACGAATTCACGTCGCTCGTGCTGGCGCTGTTGCAAGTAGGGGGCCACCCCATCAAGCTGGAAGAGGCCGTCATCGAACAGATACGCAATCTTCCCGGCGATTACGAATTCGAAACCTATTTTTCCTTGTCCTGCCAGAACTGCCCCGACGTGGTGCAGGCGCTGAACGTGATGTCCATCATCAATCCGCGCATCAAGCACGTCGCCATCGATGGCGCGCTCTATCAGAACGAGGTCGATGCTCGTCAGATCATGTCGGTTCCGACCATGTACCTGAACGGCGAAGTGTTCGGCCAAGGCCGTTCCAGCGTGGAAGAAATCCTGGCCAAGCTGGACACCGGCGCCCAGTCGCGGCGAGCCGATGAGCTCAGCGCACGCGATCCCTACGACGTGCTGATCGTCGGCGGCGGCCCCGCCGGCGCGGCCGCCGCGGTGTATGCGGCACGCAAGGGCATACGCACCGGCATCGTGGCCGAGCGCTTCGGCGGCCAGGTGCTGGACACCATGGCCATCGAGAACTTCATTTCGGTCAAAGAGACCGAAGGCCCCAAGTTCGCGGCGGCGCTGGAGCAGCACGTCAAGGCCTATGACGTCGACATCATGAATCTGCAGCGCGCCGAAAGCCTGACGGCCGGCAAGCTGATCGAGGTCAAGCTGGCCAACGGCGGCGTGCTGAAGGGCAAGTCGGTCATCCTGGCCACCGGTGCGCGCTGGCGCGAAATCAACGTGCCCGGCGAGCGCGAGTACCGCAACAACGGTGTGGCCTATTGCCCGCACTGCGACGGCCCCTTGTTCAAGGGCAAGCGCGTGGCGGTCATCGGCGGCGGCAACTCCGGCGTCGAAGCGGCCATCGACCTGGCCGGTCTGGTCAACCACGTGACCCTGATCGAGTTCGGCGACAGCCTGCGCGCCGACGCGGTATTGCAGCGTAAGCTCAAGAGCCTGCCCAACGTCAGCATCGTGGTCTCGGCCCAAACCACCGAGATCCATGGCGACGGCAAGAAGGTGAATGGCCTGTCGTACAAGGATCGCGCCACCGATGCGCTGCATCATGTCGAGCTGGAAGGCGTCTTCGTGCAGATCGGCCTGGTGCCCAACACCGAATGGCTCAAGGGCAGCCTGGCCCTGTCGCGCCACGGCGAGATCGAGATCGACGCCAAGGGCCAGACGTCCCTGCCGGGCGTGTTTGCCGCGGGCGACTGCACCACCGTGCCCTACAAGCAGATCATCATCTCGGCGGGCGATGGCGCCAAGGCCGCGCTAAGCGCCTTCGATCACCTGATCCGCAGTTCCGTGGCGGACCAGGAAGACGTATCGGCCGAGGCCCAGGCCGTATCGGCATAAGCTTCGCATCTTGGCCCGGCACGCCGGCGCGGTTGAACCGCGCCGGCGTTTTTTTTGCTCCAACCCCCTGGCCAGTCGTGCAGCCCGAGCCCGCAGCGGTGTATATTTTCCTACTTTGCGGGCCTTTTTCCGTGTCCGGACCCTAAGCGGGTCCGGCCTACAATCTGGGCGTCGCTTCAATACAAGCAAGGAAGGGTATGGCAGAGAAGATCAGGATAGGCATTGTGGGCTACGGCAACCTGGGCCGTGGTGTGGAGTCGTCGATCGCGCAGAACGACGACATGGAGCTGGTCGGCGTGTTTACGCGACGCGACCCCGAATCGGTCCGGCTGCTGGATGGCCGCGTGCCGGTGCGCCGCCTGGATGCCCTGAAGGAACTCAAGGGCAAGATCGACGTGCTTATCCTGTGCGGCGGCTCCAAGAACGACTTGCCGCAGCAAGGTCCCGAACTGGCGGCCATGTTCAATACCGTCGACAGCTTCGACACCCATGCGAAGATTCCTGACTATTTCGGCGCCGTCGAAGCGGCGGCCCGCGCGGGCGGCAACACGGCCATCATTTCGGTCGGCTGGGATCCGGGCCTGTTTTCGCTGAATCGCCTTTTCGGCGAGGCCGTGCTGCCCCAGGGCGCCACGTATACCTTCTGGGGCAAAGGCCTGAGCCAGGGGCATTCCGATGCCATACGCCGGGTTCCGGGCGTCAAGGCCGCGGTGCAGTACACCATACCGGTGGAGGATGCCGTCAATCGTGTGCGCAGCGGCGAGCAGCCCACCCTGTCGACCCGCGAAAAGCATACCCGGGACTGCTATGTGGTCCTGGATAGCGGCGCCGACGCGGCGGCGGTGGAGACGGCCATCAAGACCATGCCGGACTATTTCGCCGACTACAACACCACGGTCAACTTCATCAGCGCGGACGAACTGCGCGAAAAGCACGGGGCCATGCCGCACGGCGGCTTTGTCATCCGCAGCGGCAAGACCGGCCCGGACGGCGCCACCGCGCAAACCGTGGAGTATTCGCTGAAGCTGGACAGCAACCCGGAATTCACCTCCAGCGTCCTGGTCGCCTATGCGCGCGCGGCGGCCCGCATGAGCAAGCAGGGTGCCGCCGGCGCATACAGCGTGTTCGACGTCGCGCCGGGCCTGCTCTCGCCCAAGACGGCGGCGCAACTGCGCAAGGAACTGCTCTAGCGCCTTTAGGCCGGAGGCCCCTCGACCGGGGCCTCCGGCCAAAGGAAACACTCCTGGTTTCCTTTGGTAGGTTCCCGTTGCATGCCGTGGGCGCCTGTGCCGCTACAATGAAAAACGGCCTCGCCGACGCGTTGGCGCCATCATGCGTACTGGAACCCAAATGCCACGTTATTCAAGAATAATAGTGTGGACGTGCCTGGGGCTGTTGCTGGCCCTGTTGGCAGCGTTCGCAGTCCTGGCGACCATGGATTGGAATCGGGTCCGGCCATGGATAAACCGGCAGGCCACTGAAGCAGTAGGCCGGCCGGTGGCGATACAGGGCGATCTGTCCGTGGAGTGGGTCAGGCCGGCCCAGGCCGGCGAAGGCTGGAAAAGCTGGCTGCCATGGCCGCAAATCACCGCCCATGATCTACTTGTCGGCAACCCCGAAGGGATAGGCGTAGGACGTTTCATGGCGCAAGTCTCAGGGCTGACCGTCCTGATCAATCCATTGGCTTTGCCGAGCCGACGCGTGCAAATCGCGGGGCTGCACGTCGAGGATGCGCAAATCTATCTGGAGCGCCAGGCCGATGGCGCCAACAACTGGACTTTCACTAAAAAGAACGAGTCCGCTTCCGACAAGAAGCCATGGACCTTTGATCTGCAACAGCTTTCCCTGAAAAGCGTGCATGCCCAGGTGGTCGATGCCGCGAGCAAGCTGGATATGAAGGCCGAACTCGATACCCTGGACAAGGACAGCCCGCAGGGATACGGCATGGCCTGGAAAGCCAGCGGCAGCTACAACGGGGCAAACATCAAAGGCGAAGGCGAAACCGGCGGCGTGCTTTCGCTGCGGCAGGGCGACGATCCGTTTCCCATGCGAGGCAAGGTCGCCGTGGGCACGACCACGATAGGGCTGGAAGGCTCGGTCACCCGGCCGCAAGCCCTGGCGGCGCTGGACGTCAGGCTCACGCTGGAGGGCGACACCATGGCCGACTTGCTGCCGCTCATCGGTGTTGCCCTGCCCAATACACCGCCTTACAGCACCGAAGGGCGCCTCATCGGCATGCTTGAAGGCGAGGAAGACACGTGGCGCTATGAGGATTTCAAGGGCGTCGTCGGCAAGAGCGATCTGGAGGGCACGCTGCTGTATCGGCAGCGCAAGCCCCGGTCATTGCTGACCGGGCAGGTGGAATCCAGGCTTTTGCGTTTCAAGGACCTGGGGCCGCTGATCGGCGTGGACACCAGCGATGTAAAGTCCGCCTCGTCCAAGAAGGCCAAGGAAAAACAGCCGGCCGACAAGGTCTTGCCGGTGACGCCCATCGGCACGGAGTCCTGGGGTGTCATGGATGCCGACGTCCAGTTCAAGGGCCGCAAGATTCTACGGGACAAGGACCTGCCGCTGGACAATATCGAAGCGCACGTAACGCTGAAGGATAAAGTGCTGGCGTTCACCCCGTTGAACTTCGGCGTTGCGAGCGGCACACTGAGCAACACGCTGAGGCTGGACGGAGGGAACGGGAAGATCGCGGCCGAACTCGAGACAGAAGCACGCCACCTGAAATTGAAAAAACTGTTTCCGGGCGCGGAAAGCATGAATGCCAGCTTCGGCGAACTGCACGGCGATGCGAAGCTTTCCGCTCGGGGCAATTCCATCGCGGAGCTGCTGGCTAATTCCAACGGCGAAATCAAGGCGCTGGTCAGCCGCGGCACGATCAGCCAGTTCCTGCTGGAAGCGGCCGGCCTGAACGTCGCCAATATGGTGATCGTGAAGCTGTTCGGCGATGAGCAGATCGTGCTCAATTGCATGGCCAGCGATTTCGGCGTGAAGGACGGCGTCATGCGGGCTCGCGCCTTCCGGCTGGAAACCGACGACACCATCGTGGACATCACGGGTCAGATCAATCTGGGGACCGAAACTCTGGATCTGGACATACGCCCCGAGAACAAGACCTTGCGCATCTTCACCCTGCGCTCGCCCTTGTATGCCAAAGGCACGTTCAAGCATCCGGATGTGGGGGTACAGAAAGGCCCGCTGATCGCGCGGGCCGGTGCCGCAGTGGCGCTGGGCGTGGTGGCCAGCCCGTTCGCCGCGCTCCTGCCGTTGTTGAACGTGGGAACGGACGATTCAGCCAATTGCACTTCCCTGGTCGCCGCCGCCAAGGAGGATCCAAAGGCGCCTCCACCCGGGGAATCCGCCAAGGATACCGAAAGGAAGCCCCGCGTCGGAAAAGGAAGCGCGGTCAAGGGCGGTAAGGCCGCCGAGGACCGCGCCAACTGGCCGTCCTCGCAAGCCAAGCCCTGAACCTGTTGCCTTTGCCGCCGCGCATCGGCCATTTCAGAAGTTCCAAGACGAAGCAGAGGTTAGAATAGCAGGCTTTGCACCTACACGAGAACGGTGGAACATGAGACTGATCATTGCCCTGCTGCTGCCCTGGCTGACCTTTTTCACGATAGGGCGCCCCATTGCGGGCATTATTTGCCTGATACTCCAGATCACCCTCATCGGCTGGCTGCCGGCAACGATATGGGCGGTCTACGCGCTCAGCCAGTACAAGACGGACAAGAAGATAGAAAAGGCGCTGTCGCAGCGCTAAAGGCCCTGCGGCGGCCATGCCGGCTCCATTAGAAAAATGACTACACGCCTCGCACTGAAGCAGATCACCAAGCGCTACCCGGCCGTGGTGGCCAACGATGCGGTCGATCTGAACGTGCTGCCCGGCGAGATCCATGCCGTGCTGGGCGAGAACGGGGCGGGCAAGTCCACCCTGATGAAGATCATCTACGGCGTGACCCGTCCGGATTCGGGCCGGATTTTCTGGAACGGCGTTGAAACGGACATGGTCAGCCCGGCTCTGGCCAGGCAGCTTGGCATCGGCATGGTGTTCCAGCACTTTTCGCTGTTCGATACCCTGACCGTGACCGAGAACATCGCCCTGGGGCTGCCCAAGGGCTCCCGCATGGACGAGCTTGAACGCCGCATTGCCGATACGGCCCATCAATATGGATTGGACCTGGAGCCCGGGCGCCACGTACACACTCTGTCCGTGGGAGAGCGCCAGCGTGTGGAAATCGTGCGGGCGCTGCTGGGCCGGCCGCAATTGCTGATTCTGGACGAGCCCACATCGGTGTTGACGCCGCAGGCCGTCGGCAAACTGTTCGAGACCTTGCGCAAGCTGGCCTCCGAAGGCTGCAGCATTCTTTACATCAGCCACAAGCTGGACGAGATCCGGGCCCTGTGCCACGCCTGTACGGTGATGCGCGGCGGCAAGGTCACGGGGATGTGCGATCCGCGCGGCGAAACCGATGCCAGCCTGTCGCGCATGATGATAGGGGCGGAGCCGCCGCCCGTCACTCATCGCGAGAAGCCGCCGGGCGCGGCCATGCTGTCGGTGCGCGATCTTGCCTTGCCCAGGGCGCATCCCTTCGCCACCGAACTGGCTGGCATCGATTTCGATATCCATGCCGGCGAAATACTGGGCGTGGCCGGCGTGTCGGGCAACGGCCAGCAGGAATTGCTCGGCGTCTTGTCCGGCGAGGACACGCGCGCCGACGGCGGCGCCATCCAGCTTGAAGGCGCCCCGATAGGGCGGCGCTCGGCGGCATGGCGGCGCGATCGCGGCATGGCTTTCGTGCCCGAGGAGCGCTTGGGGCGGGGCGCCGTCCCGGAACTGGATCTGGCGCACAACGTCCTGCTGTCGCACCAGGACGGCGCCACGGTTCGCGGCGGCTTCATCCGGCCCGCCGCCACCCGTCGCCTGGCGGCGGACATCATCGAACGCTTTCGGGTCAAGGCGGCCGGGCCGCGCGCGACGGCGGCCAGCCTGTCGGGCGGCAACCTGCAAAAGTACATCATAGGTCGCGAAGTCTTGCGCAAGCCGCGGGTACTGTTGGTGGCACAGCCCACCTGGGGCGTGGACGTGGGCGCGGCCGCGCAGATCCGGGCCGAACTGCTGGCCTTGCGCGACGCGGGCTGCGCCGTGCTGGTCGTCTCCGAAGAACTGGATGAGCTGTTCGAGATATCCGACAGGCTGGTGGTCATGTCCAAAGGCAGGATGTCGCCCTCCATCAAGGCTGCGCAGGCGGACAAGGATTTGATCGGCTTGTGGATGAGCGGCTTGTGGGGCGGCAAGAAGGAGACGACCCATGCTCAGGCTTGAGCCGCGCGCCCGCCCTTCCGTCTGGATGTCCTGGCTCTCGCCGGTGCTGGCGGTTTTGCTGACCGCCGCTTGCGGCGCGGCCCTGTTTCTTGCCGTGGGCAAAGACCCAGTGGCCAGCTTGTCGGTGTTTTTCTATGAACCCATCAAGGACTTGCGCGGCTGGTCCGAGGTGGGGGTGAAGCTGGCTCCGCTGCTGCTGATCGCCGTTGGACTGGCCTTGTGCTTTCGCGCCAACGTATTCAATATCGGCGCGGAGGGGCAGTTGGTCGTTGGCGCCATCGCCGCCGGCTCCGTCATCTTGTATTTCGACGATGAAACCAATGGCGGCTTCGGCCTGATCACCCTGGCCTTGTTCGCGGGGGCGGCGGGCGGCGGCCTTTGGGCCGCCATCACGGCCTGGCTGCGCGACCGCTACAACGCCAATGAAATCCTGGTTTCCCTGATGCTGGTCTACGTGGCGCAATTGCTGCTCAGCTATCTGGTGCACGGCATATTGATCGACCCCGACGGCTTCGGTTTTCCCCAGTCGCGGCTTTTTTCAGACGGCTTCCTGCTGCCCATCGTCCTGCCGGGCACCCGCTTGCATTTGGGCATCGTACTGGCCGTGCTGGCCTCGGCCATAGGCTGGCTATACCTGTCGCGCAGCTTCTCCGGCTTCAAGCTGCAGGTGGGGGGCATGGCGCCCCTGGCCGCGCGGTATGCGGGGTTTTCCTCAAGGCGCTCGCTATGGGTGTCGCTATGCGTATCCGGCGCGCTGGCCGGCGTGGCCGGCGCCTGCGAGGTCATGGGGCCCATAGGCCAGCTTACGCCGTCGATCTCCCCGGGCTACGGTTTCGCGGCCATCATCGTGGCCTTCGTCGGGCGCCTGCATCCCGTGGGCGTGATTTTTTCCAGCTTCATCATGGCGCTGCTATACATCGGCGGCGAGCTGTCGCAAAGCCGGCTGGGCATGCCCAGCTCCATCACCGGCATCTTCCAGGGCATCTTGCTGTTTTCATTGCTGGCTTGCGACGTGTTGATCAATAACCGGCTGCGGTGGGCGAAATAATGGACGCACTGGCTCCCCTGATCGCATCGGCCATCAACGCGGGCACGCCGCTCATGCTGGCGGCGCTGGGCCTGCTCATCAACGAAAAGTCGGGCGTGATCAACCTGGGCTCCGAAGGCATGATGCTGGTGGCGGCGGTCATGGGTTTCGCCGTCACTGTCCACACCGACAGCGTGGCGCTGGGTTTCGTGGCCGGCGCCCTGGCCGGCATGGTGCTGGCCGGCTTCTTTGCCTGGCTGACGGTGTGGCTGGGCTCCAACCAGGTGGCCACGGGCCTGGCCCTGTCGCTGTTCGGCGTCGGCGCTTCAGCCTACATAGGTATCGACTATGTGGGCGCCACCTTGCAGGCCGGCCACTTCGGCATTCCGCTGCTGCAGGACATCCCCTTCCTTGGCAAGGCCGTGTTCCAGCAGCATCCCATGGTGTATCTGTCGCTATTGCTGTGTGCCGGCATCGCCTGGTTCCTGAACCGCACGCGTCCGGGCCTGATTTTGCGCTCCGTGGGCGAGTCGCCCTCATCGGCCCATGCGCTGGGCTACGACGTCAGGCGCATACGGCTTTACGCCTTGCTGTTCGGCGGCGCTTGCTGCGGCCTGGCCGGCGCCTTCATGTCGCTGGTCTACACGCCCATGTGGGTCGAGGGCATGGTGGCCGGCCGAGGCTGGATCGCCCTGGCGCTGACGACTTTCGCCACCTGGCGGCCGGCGCGCGTGCTGGTGGGCGCCTACCTGTTTGGCGGCATCACCATACTTACTTATCATATGCAGGCTTTGGGCGTGCCGATAGCATCGCAACTGCTGTCCATGCTGCCCTATCTTGCAACGATTGCGGTACTTGTCCTGATTTCACGCAATGCGAACTGGATCAGGCTGAACATGCCCGCTTCGCTGGGCAAACACTTTAACCCGAACTCCTAAGGAACCCCATGTCTGCAACGTTCTTACGCCATGCGCTATGCGCTGCGCTCGTCGCGCCCGCCATTGCCTTGTCTTGCTCCGCCGTGGCGGCCGAGCAAGAGCCGCTGAAAATCGGCTTCGTCTATGTGAGCCCCATCGGCGAGGCCGGCTGGACCTGGCAGCAGGACATCGGCCGCAAGGAAATGGAGCAGGCTCTGGGCGACAAGGTCAAGACCCAGTATGTCGAGGACGTCCCCGAAGGGGCCGATGCCGAGCGCGTCATACGCGACCTGGCCCAGCAGGGCAACAAGCTGATCTTCACCACCTCTTTCGGCTACATGAACCCCACGCTGAAAGTGGCCAAGCAGTTTCCGGACGTGAAGTTCGTGCACTCCACCGGCTACAAGACGGCCGCCAACGTCGCCACGACCAATTCCCGCTTCTACGAGGCGCGCTACCTGGCGGGCATCCTGGCCGGCAAAATGACCCAGTCCAACGTGGCCGGCTATGTGGGCGCCTTCCCGATACCGGAAGTCCTGCAAGGCATCAATGCCTTCACGCGCGGCATGCGCAGCGTCAATCCCAAGGCCGAAGTGCGCGTCATCTGGGTGAACAGCTGGTTCGATCCGGGTAAAGAGCGCGACGCGGCGCTGGCGCTCATCGGCCAGGGCGCCGACATCGTCACGCACCACACCGATTCGACCGCCACCGTCCAGGCCGCCGAGGAAAAGGGCAAGTACGCCGTGGCCTACCATTCCGACATGAAGAAGTTCGGGCCCAAGGCCCAGCTTGCCGCGGTCACCCACCATTGGGGTGCTTACTTCACCAAGGAAGCCCGCGACGTGCTGAACGGCACCTGGAAGGCCGACAGCACCTGGGGCGGCATCAAGCAGGACATGGCCGCCATCGAAGGCTTCGGCCCCGCAGTGCCCGAGGACGTGAAAAAACTGGTCCTGGAAAAGCAGGCTGAAATCGTCGCCGGCACCCTGGCGCCGTTTGCCGGCCCCATCACGGACAACGAAGGCAAGGTTCGCTTGCAGTCCGGCGTGCTGGACGATGCCGGCCTGAACAAAATGAACTATTACGTGCAAGGCGTGGCGGGCAAGCTGCCCACCAAGTAAGCGCGCGAAAAAAAGCCGGACCCGACTGGCCCGGCCCATCTGTATCACCGTTTTGCGGGGCCTGCAATCGAAAGGGTTGCAGGCCCTGTTTCCGTTTCGGTCTAGCGCCCGTAGAAGGGGTAGTTGGGGTCGTTGTAGCCGTGCGTGGAAGCATGGCCCGGCGTCACCAAGCTGTCGACCAAGGCTTCTTCCTCGGCGCTGATCTGGACGTCGACGGCCGGGTAATAGTCTTCCAGTTGCGCCAGCGTGCGCGGGCCGGCGATGACGGCGCTGACGTGGCGGTTGGCCAGCACCCAGGCGGTGGCGAAGTGCCCCAGCTTGATCCCGCGCTGTTCGCAGTGTTCCTGCAGGCGCTGGGCGATCAGCAGGGACTCGTCGCGGAATTCCGTTTCCAGGATGCGCTTGTCGCCGCGCCCCGCGCGGCTTCCCTGCGGGGGCGTCTGGCCCGCCTTGTACTTGCCGGTCAGCACGCCGCGCGCAATGGGGCTATAGGGCACCACGCCCAGCCCATAGTGGCCGCAGGCGGGCAGGATCTCGACCTCGGGACCGCGATTGAGCAGGTTGTAATAGGGCTGGCAGACCACGGGCTGGGGCACGTTGGCCTGCTGGCACAAGCGGACCATCTCGGCAATGCGCCAGCCGCGGAAGTTCGACAAGCCGAAGGCGCGTATCTTGCCCGCGCTGATCAGGTCGCCCAGGGTGCGTACGGCCTCGTCCAGGTTTTCCTGATGGTAGTCGCGGTGCAGGTAAAGGATGTCCAGGTGGTCGGTGGACAGGCGGCGCAGGCTTTCATCGACCTCGCGCATCATCCAGTGGCGCGAGTAATGCGACTGGTTGGGCGCCTTGCCCATGGAATTGCCCAGCTTGCTCGCCAATATCCAGTCGTGGCGCTTGGCACCTATGAGCTTGCCCACCATTTCCTCGGATCCGCCGGTGGTGTAGACGTCGGCGGTGTCGATGAAATTGATGCCGTGTTCATGTGCCGAATCGACCATGCTGCGCGCTTCGGCAATGTCGGTCTGGTCGCTGAACATCATGGTGCCCAGGCAAATGGCGGAAACGCGTAGATTGCTGGAGCCAAGGCGTCTGTATTGCATGGTTGTCGTCCTTCCTGGTGGTTTGTTTGTGGAGCTGCTTGCCCTCATCCACGAAGTTAGCACAAAGAAGGACGAGTGAGCGGCCTACTTCAGCTCTATGCCCGCCGCTTTCACGACCTTGGCATACTTGGCCAGTTCCGACTTGAAAAAGCCGGCGGTATCGCCGGGGTTCATCAAGAGGATGGTGTTGCCCTGGGTAGCCATGCTCTTCTTGACCTCGGGATCGGCATAGGCGCTGGATACGTTCTTGTAAGCCGCCTGGACCTTGTCGGCGGGCAGCTTGGCCGGGCCGATAAGCGCGAACCAGCCCTCGACGTAGTAGTCGGGCAGGCCTTGCTCGGCCACCGTGGGCATGTCGGGCAGCGAGGCAGTGCGCTGCTTGCCGCCCACCCCCACGGCGCGCAGGCTGCCGCTTTTCAGGTGCGACAGGACGGAGGGCAGCGATGTCACGCAGAAGTCCACCTGGCCGCCCATCAGGTCGGTCAGCATGGGGCCCACGCCCTTGTAGGGAATGTGGCGGGCCTGGACGCCGGCCTGGGCCACGAACATTTCGGCCGCCAGGTGCAGTATGGTCCCGTTGCCGGAGGAGGCGTAGTTATAGGCGCCCGGCTTGGCCTTGAGCAGGGCGATCAGTTCCTTCACGTTGTTGGCCGGCAGCTTCTTGGGGTTGATCACCAGCAGCAAGGGCGTGGTGCCTATGACTGAAATCGGCGTGATGTCAGCGATGGGGTCGAAAGGCACCGACTTGTAGACGCTGGGGAAGATCACGTGGTTGTTGGATACGACGCTCAGCGTATTGCCGTCCGGCACTGACTTGACCAGGGCGGAGGTGCCCAATATGCCGCCCGCGCCCGGCTTGTTCTCGATGACCACGGTGCGCCCAGCCGCTTTGGCCCAGGCCTGGCTGGCGGATCGGACGATGGTGTCCACGCCCGAGCCCGGCCCGACCGGAAGTATCAGGTCGATGGGGCGCTCGCTTTGGGCAAAAGCGGTAAGGGGCAGGGCGGCCGCGGTGGCGGCAGCGCCGAATGCCGCCAGAATCTGGCGGCGGGCCGGATTGATGCCGGATGTTTTCATGTTGTCTCCGTGTTTTATTGAAGAGTGGATGGTGGAAGGGGGACGCTAGGCAACGGCGCCTTGATCGAAAAGATGCCGGGCCTGCTCTTCGGAATAGCCCAGTTGAACCAGCAGCTCGCCGGTGTGCTGGCCCAGCTTGGGCGGGTTCAGGCGCACGCCCAGGCGCTCGCCCGACAGGCTTAGCGGCAGCAGGGCGGCCTGGGCCGTCTGCCCGGCGCGCTCGCCGTCGGTCAGCCGTATGTCGGCCAGGCCGCCGGTGGCTTTCAGGTGCGGGTCGTCGAACAGCTCTTCGGGCTTGACGATAGGGGCGAAAGGCAGGCCGTTCTTCTCGAAGATGGCCGAGAGCTCGGCGGCGCTGTAGCCGGCCAGCCTGTCGCGCAATTCCGCCAGCAGGGTGGGGCGCACGCGGACGCGATCGTTGTTGGTGGCCAGTTCGGGCCGGTCCAGCATGTCGGTGAAACCCAATGCGCGGCAGAAGACCACCCACTGAGCGTCGCTGACGGCGGCCAGGAATATCTGCTCGCCGTCCTTCACGGTGAAAACGTCGTACAAGGCCCAGGCGGATATGCGTTCCGGCATGGGCGCGGCGGCCACGCCGGTGATGGCGTACTGCAGCATGTGCTGGCCGACCAGGAAGATGTTGTTCTCGAACAGGGCGGACTGGACCTCTTGCCCCTGGCCGGTAATGCCGCGTTCTATCAGGGCCGCCATGATGCCGATGGCGCCGAACATGCCACCCATGATGTCGTTGACGCTGGTGCCGGCGCGCAGGGGGTCGCCGGGTCGTCCGGTCATGTAGGCCAGCCCGCCCATCATCTGCACGACTTCGTCCAGGGCGGTGCGCAGTTCATAAGGGCCGGGCAGGAAGCCTTTCAGGCTGGCGTAGATCAGCTTCGGGTTGGCGGCGCTCAGCGAGGCGTAGTCCAGGCCGTACTTGCGCATCATGCCGGGCCGGAAGTTCTCGGCGACCACGTCGGCCGAGCCCGCCAGCTTGCGCGCGATCTCGGCCCCTTCGGGAGAGTGCAGGTTCAGGCCTATGCTTTTCTTGTTGCGGTTGAACATGGGGAAGAAGCCGGCGCCCGCGCCCAGCAGATGGCGGGTCCGGTCGCCTTCCACCGGCTCTATCTTGATCACCTCGGCGCCCAGGTCGGCCAGCACGAGCCCGCAGGTCGGGCCCATGACCATGTGGGTAAACTCGACGACCCGCAGCCCGGTCAAGGGCAAGCGCCGCTTGGGCGATTTGTCGACACGGCCGGAGGCATCGGTGGAAGAGGGCTGGTGCAATGGCGGCATGCGTGTCCTGTTGGTGCTTAGTGAAGTTGGCTGGATGGGAGCGCGCCGGCGGCCGTCTTGGGCAAGCCGGCCTGCCACAAGGCGCCGTGCAGCGCCGTGCCCGACAGCCATCGGGCCAGCCGTTCCCGCAGGGCCAGCACGGCCTCGATGTCGCAGCCGGTGTCGATGCCCATGCTGTCGAGCATGAAAAGCAGGTCTTCGGTGGTGACGTTGCCGCTGGCGCCGGGCGCATGCGGGCATCCGCCCAGGCCGGCCAGGCAGGCGTCGAATCGGGCGACCCCGGTTTCCAGGGCCGCCAGGGTATTGGCCATGCCCATGCCGCGCGTATCGTGGAAATGCGCACAACACAGCTTGTCGCCGATGATGCGCCGGGTTTGGCTGAACAAGCTGTCCACGGCGGCCGGGTTGGCATAGCCCACCGTGTCGGCCAGGCTGATGCGGTCGGCGCCGGCATCCAGCAGGGCTTGTGCCAGGCGCAACACCTCGGCCGGTTCCACGCGGCCTTGCAGGGTGCAGCCGAAGGCCGTGCCGACACCGCCTTCGATAATGGTTTTCGACCCCGCCGCGTCGCGCGCCGCCCTGATGCGGGCCACTTCGGCCACCACCTCGTCGGGCGTCTTGCGCAGGTTGGCCAGGCTGTGGGCATGGCTGGCCGACAGCGGCACGATCATCAGATGGGCTTCGCCTTCAATGGCGCGTTCGGCGCCTTTCAGATTGGGCACCAGCACCGACGCCCGCAAGCCCGGCAAGGTGTTGGCGTAGGCCAGCAGCTCGCCGGTGTCGGCCAGTTGCGGCAACAGGCGGGCGGGTACGAAGGAGCCGACCTCGATCTCATGCTGGCCGGCCGCATGGGCCGCGGCAATCCACGTCTTCTTATGTTCCGTTGGGAGGATGGCGGCAATGCTTTGCAGGCCGTCGCGCAAGCCCACTTCGCGCACCACGGCGCTTGCGGGCCAGGTTTTGCTGGATGGGGCGAAAGAGGCGGTATCGGTGGCGCTCATGTCGGGAAAGATGGAAGGTCGAGTGGATTTCTATTTTAGGTATTCTTAAAAATATTGAAAGCTCAGTTTTAGAACGCTAAAACTTCCATGTTGGAATATCATAGGGTTCGATTGCTTACGTTTTGATGTTTTCGTATTGGAGCCAAATGCGCGACCTGGACCTGACCACGCTGCGTTTATTCGTCGCCGTGTGCGAACTGCGCAGCATTGCCCGCGCCGGCGAGCAGTCCAGCATCGTCGGTTCGGCCATCAGCAAGCGGTTGGCGGCGTTGGAAGAAGCCGTCGGCGTCAAGCTGCTGATCCGGCGCCGGCATGGGGTCGTGCCCACCCCCGCCGGCGAGACCTTGCTGGAGCACGCGCGTGCCATGCTGGCAAGCGCGGACCGCATCCGGCGCGACATGCTGTCGTATGCATCGGGCGTGAAAGGGCAGGTCAGGGTATTGGCCACCGCCTCGGTGCTGGCGGAAAAGCTGGCGGAAGACCTGGCGGTGTTTCTACGGAATCCCGACTACCGCAACATACAGATAGACATCGAGGAACGCCTTAGTATCGACGTCATACGCGGCATCAAGGAAGGCGTGGCCTCGGTGGGCATATGCTGGGACGTCGCGGACTTTCAAGGCTTGTGCACCCGACCCTATCGAAGCGACCACCTGGCCGTCGTCATGCACCCCGATCATCCCCTGGCGGGATACCAGAGCCTGCCCTTCGAGGCGACGCTGGACTACGAACAGGTCAGCCTGTCGTCGGCCAGCGCCGTCCAGGTCATGCTCAAACGCCAGGCGACCTTGGCCGGCAGGCAATTGGTCGAGCGTGTGTTCGTGTCCAATCTGAACGCCGTGCTGCACGTGGTACTGGCCAACCTGGCCATCAGCGTTGTCCCGGTTGAAATCGTGCAGGGCTATGCCTATGTGCGGGACTTGCGCGTGATTCCTCTTAGCGACGAATGGGCCAGCCGGCGATTCGCCTTGTGCTTTCGCTCCGAAGACGCGTTGACGCCGGCCGCCCGTTTGCTGGTCGACCACCTGGGCTCGTTTTCATTATGAGCTGCGCGGCAAGGCCCAGGTGCTGATGGCCTGTGCAACCGGGGCTCCGCCCGCTTCCGGCACCAGCAGGACCTCGCCGGCGGCCATGCGGCCGGTCTTGAGGATGTTGGCGTGGGCCAGCACGCCTCCAGGCGGCGTCTTGCGCAGGAAGTTCATGCTCAGGCTGGCCGTCACGGCATCGCGGTTGCCGGTGCCGCCGACGATGGCGGCATAAAGCGCCAGGTCCGCCAGGCCCATCAGCATGGGCCCGGCTATCATGCCGCCCAGCCTTTGGTGCGAGGGCCGTTCGGGCAGGCGGAGCACCGACGTTCCCGCACCGATCTCCAGGATGTCGATCTCCAGCACCGAGGCGAAGGGATGGTGGCTTTCCAGCAGTTGCTGGAACTGGGCGATGGTGACCTGGGGCGTCTCGGCGTGGGCGGCTGCATTCATGATGGGCGCAATAGTGAACGGTGTGACGACATAGTACACTCAGGACGAAATGCAACTGATTTAAGGCTTTGTGATGAGAACAATGATTTTGATGGGTCTTGCCGCGATCGGCATGGCAGCGGGCATATCGGCGCAGGCGGCGCAAGATCATGCGCCACACGCTGTGCTGGTGGCGCACGCCGGCCATGCGCACGGCCACGACATGGGCCAGCATGCGCAGGCTTCGGCCCAGGCCAAGCTTTCGTCGACGCTGGCCGTGTCCGGCTGCTGGATACGTTCCTTGCCGGCTCCCGCGCCGTCGGCGGGCTACTTCCTGGTCAAGAATTCCGGCGACAAGCCCGCCAAGCTGCAGGCCGCTTCATCGGCCACCTACGGCATGATCATGCTGCACCAGACCACGCAGCACGACGGCATGAGCAAAATGTCCGAGACCCACGACATCGTCATTCCGGCGGGCGGCGAACTCGAGTTCAAGCCCGGCGGCTATCACGCCATGCTCGAAAAGCCCTCCGCCGCCCCGGCCATCGGCAGCAGCGTGGCCATGGATTTCCTGTTCGACAGCGGCGAAAAAGCCAGCGCCCAGTGCGAGGTCAAGCCGGCCAACGCCAAGACCCGCTGACGCCGGGCGTCAGGCCTGGCGTATCGATTCCAGAAAGCCGGCGACCGCCTGGTTGAAGGCTTTGGGATTGGCCAGGTTCATGCCGTGCGAAGCCAGCGGAATCGTGATGCGGCTGGCATGGCCCAGGGTCTTTTCCAGCGCATCCAGCCGGCTGCCGTAGCGCGGCGGGCTATTGGCGCCGCCTACCAGCAGCACCGGGCATTGCAGCGCGCTGACGCGATTCATATCCACCGGCTGGCGGGCCTCATGCAGCTGCGAAAGCAGGGTGTAGGCATTGTCCTTGACCATGGTCTTGAACCAGCTCACCATCTGCTTCCACGTGCCCGGCCCATTGACCGCGTCGACGAAGGAGGCCAGCGCGCCTTCGATGTCCCCGCCTTGCAACTGCCGCAAGACCTCGCCATGAAAGGACGGGGCCGGAAGCTCTCCCCCCAGCTCGAATCCCGGGTCGGCCAGGATAAGGCTGCGTGCCAGCCCAGGGTTGGAGCAGGCCAGCTCCAGCGCCACCTGGGCTCCGCGCGAGTGCCCCAGGATGTGGATGGGCCGGCCGCCGCCGATATGCTCGATGAAGGCGGCCAGGTCGCGCACGTGGCGTGCAATGCTGAAGCTGGCGTCTTCGGTGGTGAACGCGGCGGGCCAGTAGCCGCGCAGGCTGGGGGCCACCAGCCGGTACTGCGCCGACAGCGCGGGAAATTGCCAGCGCCAGTAGCGGTAGTCGCACAATGAGCCATGAATCAGCAGTAGCGCTTCGCCGTCGCCCGCCTCGATGTAGTGCAGAGGGTGGTCCGGATGGGAAAAATCGCGTTGCGGAAGTTCAAGATTGGAAGGCATGGCTGTGGTTCAGGGTTGGATCAGGTCGTCGACCAGGACATTGGCGTAGCCCAGGCTGCAGGGCTCGACGCGGGCCCGGACCTGGAAGGCCTGGGCGATGGAGGCGGGGGTGATGACGGAGCGCGGCTCACCGGCGGCCAGCAGCCGCCCTTGGTGCAGCAGCAGGGCGGTGTCGGCGTAGCGCAAGGCGATGTTCAGGTCGTGCACCACGATCAGCACCAGCAGCCCCTGATCGGCGGCCAGCCGCTTCAGCAGCAGCATGGCGTGGTGCTGGAAATTAAGGTCCAGCGAGGCCAGGGGTTCGTCCAGCAGCAGCACGGCGGGCTGGTCGGCCAGCGCCTGTGCCAGCCCGACCAATTGCTTTTGTCCGCCGGAAAGCTCGTCCAGGAAACGTGGACCAAGCTCGCGGATGCCCAGCGTGTCCAGCGCCGCGATGCCGCGCTCCATGGCGGCGGCCGTCGATAGGCCGCCGCGGGCGTGCAGGGCGACCAGCAGGGCCTCGGTGACCGTCAGGTGTATGGCTTCGGGCAGGAACTGAGGCAGGTAGCGAATGGTGTCGGCGCGCACCCGGGCCGGCAGGCCGCGCAAGTCCTGCCCGTTCAGCGACAGGGTGTCGAAGCGGGCCGGAGCCAGTCCGGCGATGCTGCGAAGCAAAGTCGACTTGCCGCTGCCGTTTGGGCCCAGAAGGGCGACCAGGCCGCCGCTCAAGGCGGGGAGCGTCAGGCCTTGCAAAATGGGCTTGCCGCCCAGCTGGCACGACAGGCCTTCCACGCGCAGGATACGGGGTGCTGGGCTCTTCATGGGCTAGTGGACGCTGCGGCGCATCAGGGCGAGCATGAAGAAGGGGATGCCCACCAAGGTCGTGACGATGCCCACCGGCACCTCGAGCTGGCTGCTCGCCAGCTTGGCGGCAATCGATGCGCCGGCGAGTATGGCCGCGCCTATGCAGGCGCTGGCGGGCAGATACCATCGGTGGTCCTCGCCCCAGAGCCGTCTGGCGATATGCGGCGCGATCAGCCCGACGAAGCCGATGACGCCCACCAGGGCCACCGCCAGCGCGGCCAGCACGCTGACGCGCAGCAGTGCGCCGCGCCGTATGCGTTGCGGATCGACGCCGAAGCTTGCCGCGCGATCATCGCCGAAACGCAAGGCGGTAAGCTGCCAGGCGCGGTGCAGGGAAAAGGGCAGAGTCAGGAGCAAGGCTGCCGCCATCATGGCCAGCTTGATCCAGTCGCTGCGCGCCAGGCTGCCCATCATCCAGAACACAAGATCCTGCAGGGATGATGCATTGGCGGTCAGTTGCACCAGTGACAGCAGGGCGTTGAAGGTGAATACCAGGGCGATGCCGAACAGGATGATGGCCGCCGCGCCGATGCGCGCCCGCCGCGCGATGGCGTCCAGCAGCAGAGTGCACAGCAGGGCCAGGGCGAAAGCGTTGAAGATCAGGGCGTACTGGGTGGGCAGGAAGGGCAGGTGCCAGTCGAACACCAGGGTCACGCCCGCGCCCAGGGCGGCGGCCGACGATACACCCAGGGTAAAGGGGCTGGCCAGCGGGTTGTTCAGCACGGTCTGCATTTCGGCGCCGGCCAAGCCCAGCGCGGCGCCGACCAGCACCGCCATCAGGGCTTGAGGCAGGCGCAGGTTCCAAACGATGGACAAGGTGACGGCGTCGGTCGAAGCGGGAAAAAAAACGGCCTGGACCAAGCGGCCCAGGCTTATGTCGGCAGGCCCCAGGGCCACGTCGATGGCGGCCAGGCAGGCGATGCCGGCCGCCAGCAGAGCCAGGAATGCCTTGCGGCGTCGCCACGACTGCTCATACGCCGCGCCGGCCGATGTCCTGGCGGGCATTACTGGAGCAGCTTGAGACGGCTCTTGGCGGTTTCTGCGGCCGAGGTCTGCGGGTAGTCCTTGACGATCTTCTGCAGGCTGTTCTTGGCGCCCGCCATGTCGTTCAGTTCGATCTGGCTGGCGGCGACGACCAGCAGGGCGTCGGGGGCGCGCGGGTCTTGCGGCGTCGCCTTGATCATGGCGTTCAGGCCCTGGATGGAGCCTTTGAAGTCTTTGCTGGCGTAGCGGCTGCTGCCTTGATAGAAGCGCGCTTCAGGGGCCAGTTGGCTGTTCGGATAGGCTTCCAGGAAGGTGGCGAAGCTGGATGCGGCCTCTTTGTACTTGCCGGAACGGAACAAGCCCATGGCCGCCTCGTAGGCGGCCTGCTCTTGCGGGTCGGCGACCTTGGCGGCGTTTCCACCCGACTGGTCCTGGCTGGAGCGCTTGTCGACGTCCGTACGCCAGTTCAGTTGTTCGAGCTGGCCGCGCATGCTGGCCATTTCGTGCTGCATGGTTTCCATTTGATCGGCCAACTGCAAGCGGGCCTGCCGGTTCTGCTCGGTCAGTTGCTTGATCTGCTCGCGCAGCTCCAGAATGGCGCGTCGCGCTTCGTCGTCGGAAAAAGCCTGTGCGGGGGCTGAAAATGCCAGGGGTAGAGCAATGCCGAGGGCTAGCACGGCGCTGTGCAGGGACTTGGAGTTGATGCTCATTTTCTGTTCCATTCAAATGAAAACGCCGCGGCGGAATGCCGCCACGGCGTTGCAGGAAAAAGCCTGTTCAGATATTAACGCTGATACACGATATCTGCACGACGGTTTTCAGCATAGTCGGCTTCGGTGTTGCCCAGTGCCTTGGGGCGTTCCTTGCCGAAGCTGATGGCTTCGATCTGGTTGCTGTTCACGCCCAGCAAAGTCATCATGCGAGCGACGGCGTCGGAACGGCGCTGGCCCAGGGCCAGGTTGTATTCAGAGCCGCCACGGGCGTCGGCGTTGCCTTCGATGCGGATTTTTTGCTGCGCATGGCTGGTGAGGTAGGAAGAATGCATTTCCACCAGGCTGCGGTACTGGTCGGGGACGGTGTAGCTGTTGAAATCGAAATACACCGAGCGCTGTTGGGCGAGCGGGCTTTGCGGATTGAACGGGTCCATGACTTGACCCGCACTGGCCGAGCCGTTGCCGCTGCCAGAGCCGCTACCGGACTGGTCGAGAGGCACCGAGCTACATGCAGCCAGGCCAGCTGCAAAGACGGCTATTGTGAGGGTTCTTGCGATGCGCGAGCTCATTTAAGTTCCTTTGAGAAAGAGTCACACTGAAAATTAATTAGTAAATGGTCCCCAGGTCGGTTCGCGTACTTTGCCGTTAAGCGCTGAGAGCGTTTGACGTACGCGGCCATCAACAGAAGTAACAGCTAAAACACTACGGCCGCCTTGAACAGAACTATAAAGGATTTGCATTCCGTTCGGTGCAAAACTTGGTGACTCGTCATCGGGCCCTGCGGTCAGCAACTGTTCGGAACCGGACCCCATGTTTTGTATTGCAACTCGGAAAGCACCATTTCTACGTGTAACGTACACCAGGTTGTTTCCATCGGGCGACAGGGCCGGTGAGATATTGTAACTACCATTGAAGGTGATGCGTTGAGCATCCCCACCGCTTACGGGGACTTTGTAAATGTGCGGATTACCGCCACGGTCGCTGGTGAAAACCAGCGATCCGCCATCGGGGGAGAACTGGGGTTCGGTGTCGATCAGGGGCGAGCGCATGATGCGGCGCAGGCCGGATCCGTCGGCATTGATGGTGTAGATCTGCGAGATGCTGTCACGCGAAAGAACGATGGCCAGTTGCTTGCCGTCGGGCGACCAGGCCGGGGCGCTGTTGTTGCCCTTGAAGTTGGCCAGCGGGACGCGTTGGCCGGAGGCCAGGGTCTGTACATAGACCACCGGCTTGCCGGATTCGAAGCTTACGTAGGCCAGCCGCTTGCCGTCGGGCGACCAGGCGGGCGAGATAATCGACTGCTTGGAGCGCAACATGACTTGGGGATTTTGCCCGTCGGCGTCAGCAATTTGTAACTCATAACTGTTGCCTGTTTGCAACACATAAGCGATGCGCGTGGAAAAGACGCCGCGCACACCGGTGATTTTTTCGTAGATGCGGTCAGCGATCTGGTGGGAGATGCGGCGCAGCTCTTTTTCGGTGCCACTGAAGGAAACACCGTCCAGCTGCGTCTTGCGGACCGAGTCCACCAGGCGATAGCTGACGTTGTACTGGCCGCCCGATTGGGTGATGGAGCCATAGGCCAGGTAGTCCGCGCCCCGGTTGCGCCATTCCTCGTAAGCGATGGAGCTTTCCAGGTTCAGGTTGCTGCCGGTGGCATTGATAAGGCGGAACTGGCCGGAGCGGGTGAGGTCGGCGCGTATGACTTCGGCAACCGCCTGGCCCTGTCCGTCGCCGGCGAAGTCGGCGATGGCGATGGGGTACTGGGTGGCACCCACACCGGAAATGTCGACGCGCAACTGGGCGCGGGCGGAACCCGGGGCAAGCAGGCTGGCGGCGGCTAGCGCCAGTATCCCGCAAGCCCAGACGCGCCATAGGCTGAACATGGCGGTTTTGGCTGGAGTGACGGCTGTCATATCTACTATCTCCTGTTAATCATACATTCGGTAGTCGCCCTCGATTTCCGAGGGGTATTTGCCTGATGGCGGTTTGGGGAAGGGAGAGCAGGCTTGTATGCCCTTTCTGACCGCTTCGTCGAAACGTGGGTTCCCCGAGGAGCGCCTGATGTCGACTTTCTCGACAATGCCATTCGACTTGAGCTGTGCCCTATATTGTACCGTCGGGTTGCTGCTGCCTTGCTGGGGCGGGGTGTTATAGACCACGCGTGGGCGCACGCAAGCGCGAACCTGAGCGGCATAGCCGTTGTCGCTGCCTCCGCCGCCCGATTGGTTGCGGTCGGCGGTGCCGCCCGGGATGCCGGCGGCGCCCATTGCGTCGCTGCGCATGGCCTGGCGTATGGCTTCGCGCTTGGCTGCGGCGGCTTTCTCGGCAGCCTTCTTCTTTTCGGCCGCTTCCTTGGCTTTTTTCTCGGCAGCGGCTTTCTTTTCCGCAGCTTCCTTGGCTTCTTTTTCCTTGGCCGCCTTTTTCTCGGCAGCCGCCTTCTCAGCCGCGGCTTTCTCGGCGGCAGCCTTTTCAGCGGCGGCCTTCTCCGCCGCGGCTTTGGCGGCGGCCTCTTTCTTGGCGGCTTCTTCTTTCGCCTTCGCTTCTTCCTTGGCCTTCTTTTCAGCCGCTTTCTTTTCCGCCGCCGCTTTCTCGGCCGCTTCCTTGGCTTTCTTTTCTTCAGCCGCTTTTTTCTCGGCGGCGGCTTTTTCGGCTGCGGCTTTCTCAGCCGCCGCTTTTTCGGCGGCAGCCTTTTCCTTGGCGGCCTTTTCAGCGGCCTCCTGGGCGGCCTTTTCCTTGGCCTCGCGTTCCTTGCGGGCCTTTTCCAGCGCGATGTCCGGATCCACTTCCGGCTTGGGCGCCGGCGCCGGCGGCTTTTGCTCGGCCGGCGGTGGGGGGG
>JBARWC010000073.1:0-8395 GCA_049646585.1 Burkholderiaceae bacterium
GGCCCGCGCACTGGGTACAATGGCCCCATCAGCCAACTTGTTTTAAAGGTAAGACCGTCATGGCACGTATGGTTCAATGTGTAAAACTCAAGCGCGAAGCCGAAGGCCTGGATTATCCGCCCTACCCCGGCGACCTGGGCACGCGCATCTGGCGCAGCATATCCAAAGAAGCCTGGGCTCAATGGATGGATACGCAAACCCGCCTGGTCAATGAAAACCGCCTGAATCTGGCCGATGCGCGCGCGCGCAAGTACCTGGCCCAGCAAATGGAAAGCTATCTCTTCGAAGACGCCGACGTCGAAGCGCAGGGCTACGTGCCGCCCTCGGCCTAGGGGGAACAGGGGCCTGCGCCCCGGCCACAAATGCAAAATGGCGGCCTGCGAGCCGCCATTTTGCATTGCCGGATCAAGAGATCAGATGCGGTTCTCTTCTTCGGGCAGTTCGCCGCGCGCCGTGCGTTCGGTGTTCTTGATGCCGGTGTGGCGGACGTCGTCGCCGCGCACCATGTAGATGACGCGCTCCGACATGTTCTTGGCATGGTCGCCGATGCGTTCCAGGGCGCGGGCGATGAAGATCAGATCGATGGAATGTGAAATCGTGCGCGGGTCTTCTATCATGTAGGTAATGATGTGGCGCAGCGAGCCCTTCCACTCTTTGTCCACTTCCTTATCGTTGCGCACCACCTGCGCCGCGTGGATGGGATCCAGGCGCGCAAAGGCATCCAGCGAGTCGCGTATCATGGCCGTTACGAAGTTGGACATGTGGCGCAGTTCGACCACGGGCTCGTAGCCGGCGGCCGACTCGTGCAGGCGGCGCGCCATCTTGGCGATTTTCTCGGCTTCGTCGCCGCAGCGTTCCATGTCGGTCAGCATTTTGGAAATCGACAGCAGCAGGCGCAGGTCGACCGCCGTGGGCTGATTGCGCGCGATCAGCAGGCTGATGCGTTCGTCGATGTCGACTTCCAGCCGATTGACTTCCTTTTCGCGCTCCCGCACCTTGTCGACCAGGCTTACGTCGCCGGTCGCCAGGGCTTCCATGCCTTCCTTGACCATGGACTCGACCAGGCCGCCCATTTGCAGGAAAAGCGAACGGGTGGTTTCCAGGTCGGCGTGGAATTGCTTGTTGGTATGCTCGGACATATCTGCCTTTGGGTATCGCGGAAATGAGTATGGTGAAATAGCGTAGCACTATCGCCGCGGCTTGTGTAGGCGGACAGCGCGACGCGAGGCCCGGGGCCGCCATGGCCTCAAGCCCGGCCAGCTTACCGGCCCATTATGACAAGATCATGACTGAGGTTCTTGGGGCGGATTTTTGTCGATCTGGCGCACGCCCTGCTGAGTGGACAGAAGCACGACATCGGCGCCCGCCAGCGCGAACAGCCCGCAACTGACGACCCCGGGGATATTGTTGATGGCGGCTTCGAGTTCGGCCGGCTCGTCTATGATCAGGCCGGCCACGTCGAGGATTTCGCATCCGTTGTCGGTAATGAAGCCTTCGCGCAGCGCCGGCCGGCCTTCCAGGCGGGCCAGGCGGCGAGCCACGGCTTCACGCGCCATGGGTATGACCTCGACGGGCAGCGGGAAGCGCCCCAGCGTATTGACCAGCTTGGATTCGTCGGCGATGCACACGAAGCGTTCGGCCACCGAGGCCACTATCTTCTCGCGCGTGAGCGCGCCGCCGCCGCCCTTGGTCATGCACAGCCCCTGGTCGACCTCGTCGGCGCCGTCCACGTACAAAGGCATGGACTCGACCTGGTTGAGGTCGAACACGCTGATGCCCAGCGCCTTCATGCGCGCCGAACTGCGCTCGGAACTGGACACCGCGCCCCGGAAGGCGTTTTTGTGCGCCGCCAGCTCGTCGATGAACATGTCGACGGTTGAGCCCGTGCCGACCCCCAATATGGTGTCGGGCGTGAGGAAAGGCAGGACGTATTGCACGGCCGCTTGCGCGACGTTCCGCTTGAGTTCGTCTTGGGTGAACATAACAGGCTCCAGTGTTGTCAGGCGAAGAGATCGCCGTATTTTTTTTCTGAAAAACCAACGCTTGCGCGGCCGGCCGCGTCTATGGTCAGCGGGCGCCTGATCAGTGTCGGGAAGCTCGCCACGAGATCCAGCCAGGCTTCGTCGGAAGCGGGCGACTTGCTTTCCTGAGGCAGATTGCGCCAGGTCATGGAGGCGCGATTGACCAGCTTTTCCCAGCCGCCCAGCTCGGCCGCCCATTCGCGCAGCGCCTGCGGTGCCAGCGGGTGGTCGCGGTAGTCGGTGAACCGGTAGTCCACGCCCCGCTGCTCCAGCCAACGCATGGCCTTGACGCAGGTGCTGCAATTTTTCAATCCGTAAAGCTGCACGGTACTCATTCTTTTCCTTTTATGCCTGGCCCTTGCGCCACTGCACGCGATTGGCGACCACCACGAAAATGCCGACGATCAGCATGAACAGGGTTGCCAGCGCATTGATTTCCGGTTTCAGGCCCAGGCGGACACGCGAGAAAACCTCCAGCGGCAAGGTAGTGTAGCCCGGCCCCGACAGGAAGGAGGCGATCACCACATCGTCCAGCGACAGCGTAAAGGCCAGCAGCCAGGCCGCCATGAGGGCCGGCAATATCAGCGGCAACGTAATCACGAAGAACACTTTGAGCGGCGTGGCGCCCAGGTCCAGGGCGGCCTCTTCGAGCGAGCGATCCAGTTCGCGTATGCGCGACTGGATAATGACCGCCACGTAGGCCATGCAAAGAGTCACATGCCCCACCCATATCGTGAATACGCCGTTGCCCGACGGCCAGCCGAACAACTGGCTGATCTCGACGAACATCAGCAGCAGCGAGATGCCCAGCACGACCTCGGGCATGACCAGCGGCGCGCTAAGCATGCCTATGTACAGGGCGAATCCGCGAAAGCGGCCCATGCGTGCCAGCACGTAGCCGGCCCAGGTGCCGATGATCACGGCCGCGGTGGCGGTCAGGGCGGCGATCAGCAGCGACAGGCGGGCGGCGCTGAGCAAGGCCTGGTCGTTGAAGAGCTCCACATACCATTTCAGCGAGAAGCCCGTCCATGAGGTCATCATGGCCGAATCGTTGAACGAGAACGCCATGAGGCAAAGTATGGGTACGTACAGAAAAGCGTAGCCCAGGGTCAGGACCGTGACGCGCAGCAAGGGATTGGGACGGGTCATCGGCTTTTCCCCCGCTGCCGTTCCAGCTGCCGCATCTGGCTGTACTGAAAAATGACCAGGGGCACCAGCAGCAGCATGACCATGACGCAGGTGACCGCGGCCGCCATGGGCCAGTCGGCGTTATTGAAGAATTCCGTCCACATCACGCGGCCCATCATCAGGGTGTTGGCCCCGCCCAACATCTCGGGGATCACGTATTCGCCCACCGAGGGGATGAACACCAGCATGGCGCCGGCGATGACGCCCGGCATGGACAGGGGCAGGGTCACGCTGAAGAAAGCACGCCAGGGCCGGGCGCCGAGATCGTAGGCGGCCTCCAGTAAGCGCAGGTCCAGCTTGACCAGGGTGGCGTACAACGGCAGCACGAAGAACGGCAAGTAGGCGTAGATCAGGCCGATGTACACGGCCAGGTCGGTGCGATAGATTTCCAGCGGCTCGGAAATCAGCCCAAACCATTGCAGCAGGTTGTTGAGCAGGCCGTCGTTGCGCAGGATGCCTACCCAGGCGTAGACGCGCAGCAGCAGCGAAGTCCAGAAAGGCAGTATCACGCCCAGCAGCAGCAGGTTGCGCACCGACGGGTGCGAACGCGCGATGTAATACGCCATGGGATAGCCGATCAGCGCGCAACACAAGGTGGTCACGGCCGCCATCTTCACCGAATTCAGATAGGTGGCGATATACAGGCTGTCGGTGAACAACAGCACATACCCCCGCAGGCTGAGCGCCAGCGTCAGGGTTTCGTCTTTCAGCTGAGCCAGCGGCGTATACGGCGGGACGCCGAAAGCCAGGTCCGCGAAACTGATCTTGAAGACCAGCAAAAACGGCAGCAGCAGGAAAACTGCCAGCCACAGGAAAGGCGGCCCTATCGACAGCCAGCGCCGGTCCGGCAAGCCGGACAACAGGAGCTTCTTCATGATGGCAGCACGGTGGCGCTGTCGTTGGACCAGGCGACGTACACCTCGTCGTCCAGCCCCGGCGCATCCGCCTGGGCCAATGCCTGGCTGGGCACATTGGCCTCGATGACCTGCCCGCCGTCCAGCCGCAACTGGTAGCGCGCATAGCTGCCCATCCAGGCCACGTGGCTGACCATGCCGTGGCCCCAGTTGGACTCGGCCTCGGGCTGCTCGCGCAACACACGGATGTGCTCGGGCCGTATCGATACATGCACGTCCATGCCCAATGGCTCGTTGACGCCGTGGCTGACATACAGCGGACGCGTCAGTTCGGGACTTTCGATCAGCACGTGATCGGGCTCGTCGACGACGATGGTGCCGGTGAACAGATTGGTCGAGCCGATGAAGCCGGCCACGAAGCGCGAATTGGGAAAGGCATAGACGTCGTGCGGCGTGCCGCACTGTACGATCTGGCCTTCGGTCATGACCGCCAGCCTATGGGCCATGGTCATGGCCTCTTCCTGATCGTGCGTGACCATGATGCAGGTCACGCCGACCTGCTCCAGTATCTTGGCCAGCTCGATCTGGGTTTTCTGGCGTATCTGCTTGTCCAGCGCCGACATGGGTTCATCCAGCAAAAGCAGCTTGGGACGCTTGACCAGGCTGCGCGCCAGGGCCACCCGCTGCTGCTGCCCGCCCGACATCTGATGCGGCTTGCGGCGAGCGTAGCCGGCCATCTGGACCAGGTCCAGGGCTTCGAACACGCGTTCGTGGATTTCGTTGCGCGGCACGCCCTCCTGCTTCAGGCCGAAGGCCACGTTGGCCTCGACCGTCATGTGCGGAAACAGCGCATAGGACTGGAACATCATGTTCACCGGCCGCCGGTACGGCGGCAAATCGGTGATGTCTTCATTGTCCAGGTAGATGCGGCCGGAGGTCACCTCTTCAAAGCCGGCCAGCATGCGCAAGAGGGTCGACTTGCCGCAACCCGAGCTGCCCAACAGGGCGAAGAGCTCGTGGCGGCGCACCGACAGGTTGACCGATTGCACGGCGACGGTATCGCCGAAAATCTTGACGACCTCTTCGACGCGAACGAATTCATCGGCGTCACCGGACCAGGACGGCGCGACGGATCGATTGTCGAGCATGGCGGCTATCGTCCCGATTTGAGTTCGGCCCACATCCGCGTTTGCAGGCGCTGCGCCGCCAGGGGCTGCGGCTTGATCACGAACAAGGTCTTGGTGACGTCCGCCGGCGGGTAGATCATGGGGTTGTCGGCCACTTCCTTGACCACGTGCTTGCGCGCCTCTTTGTTGGCGTTGGGGTAGAACATGACGTTGGTGATGGCGGCATGCACTTCGGGCGTTTCGATGTAGTTGATGAAGGCCAGGGCCTCATCGACATGAGCGGCGTCCTTGGGAATGGCCATGGTGTCGAACCAGGCCGGCGCCCCGCCCTGGGGTATGTAGTAGTCGATCTTGTAGGGCTTGCCCGCCTCGCGCGCGCGGCTGGCGGCGATCATGACGTCGCCGGAAAAGCCGTAAACCATGCACAGGTCGCCCGCGGCCAGCTCGTCGATATAGCCCGAGGAACTGAACTGCCTGATGTAGGGTCGTATGGACTTGAGCAGGGCCAGCGCCTGCTTGTAGTCGTCGGTCTTGCTGCTGTTGGGATCCTTGCCCAGGTAATGCAGGACGGCAGGAAACACCTGGGCCGCCTCGTCCAGCATCGAAATGCCGCAAGCCTTCAGCTTCTCGGCGTTCTCGGGCTTGAACAGCATGTCCCAGCTGCCCAAGGGCGCGTTCTCGCCCATGATCTCGCGCACCTTGGTCACGTTGTAACCCAGGCCGTTGGTGCCGTAGCCCCAGGGCACCAGGTATTGGTTGCCGGGATCGACGGTGGCGACGATATCCATGATGTCCTGGTCCAGATACTTCCAGTTGGGTATCTTGGACTTGTCCAGTTTCTGGAACAGGCCGCCCTCGATCTGGCGCGCGGCGTAATGCGTGGAAGGCACCACCACGTCGTAGCCCGACTTGCCCGTGAGCAGCTTGGCCTGCAAGGTATCGTTGCTGTCGTAGACGTCGTAACGCGCCTTGATGCCGGTGGCCTTTTCAAAGCCCGAAATCGTGTCGGGCGCGGTGTACTCGGCCCAGTTGTAGACGTTCACGACCTTTTGCTGCGCCCATGCCAGGGGCGACGCAGCCAGGGCCGCGCCCAAGACCCAAGCTTTTACCATGGCGAATTTCATTGCGAGTTTCCCCCGACAATCACAAACCGTCAAAAGGCGTGATGATAAAGCTTTTTCTTGCTAAATGCGCGCTTTTGCGGCTGCCAGCAAACCATAGTCGCGGGACAGCCCTTCCCACCATTGCAGGCCCTGATTGCCCGCCACTTTCACCAGGGAGCGACGCAGCCGCAAAAGGTTGGCGTGCCGGCGTTCGGCCGACAAGGCCTGCCTGCGGCCCTTGTCAAAATCAATCAGCCAGACCTTGCCGGCCGGGTCGACAAGGATGTTGTAGGCATTCAGGTCGGCATGCCAGACGCCGGCATCGTGCATGGTGAAGACGGCCATGGCGACCGCCGCCGTGGAAGCCGTGTCCAGCATGCCGGCCAGAGTCCGGACGCCGGCGATGCGCTCGACCAGAATGGCGGCGCGGTAGCTGGGACCGCTGCGCCAATAGGCTGCCGCGAGGGGCCTGGGCACCGGCAGGCCTTTTTCGAACATGAAGCGCAGCAACTCGAACTCGGCGAAGGAACGCGTGCCGCCGGCGCCCGTCCACAGGTAGCGATCGTCGCTGAGTTTGGCCATCAGTCCGCCGCGCCGGTAGCGGCGCAACACGGCCTGGCCGAACTCGCCCCGCACGAACCAGGCCGCCTGCCGGCCGCCCTGCGCAACCGGCTCGGCCTGCAAACCGGCCGAATCCGGATCGAACAACAAGGGCCCGGCGTCCTTTATGCGCTGCGCATCGTAGCGCATGGCGCCGTCCGGAAAGGCCAGGGTGCGCGCGTCGACCAGGTCGCTCATACCGCCTCCCTTAGCGACACCAGGGGAGGCGTGGTCAGCACGCCGGCCAGCGCAAGCCGGCCGCCCGCAAAGGACGCCAGCATGCCGGCGCCCATCCCCACCGCCCAGGGCCACCAGGACAGGCTCAATGAAAAATCGAATACCTCGCGCGCCAGCAGCCAGGCTACCGCCACGGCGGCCGATGCCGCCAGCAGACCGGCCAGGCCGCCCAGCAACAGCAGCTCGATACGCAAGGCGGCGGCCAACTGCCTGCCGCTTGCCCCCAGCGCGCGCAGCACGGCGACTTCATGCATGCGCTCGTCGCGCGTAGCGTACAAGGCGGCGCCCAGTACCACGATGCCCGCCAATACCGTAAACACGAAAAGCAGTTGCACCGCCTGGGTCACCTGGTCCAGCACCTGCTGCAATTGCTCCAGGATGGCACCGACGTCGAAGAGGGTCAGATTGGGGAACTCGCGCAGCAGATCCCGCAAGCCCGGCCCGTCGTCCTTGGAAACATGAATGGCGGTGATGAAGCTGGCCGGTGCGCCGGCCAGGGCCGCGGGGCTGGCGATGGCGAAGAAATTGGCTTGCAGGGAATCCCAGTCCACCTTGCGCAAGCCGCTGACCACCATCCGCCGGGGCTGGCCCGCCACGTCGAAGGTCAGCGCATCGCCCACCTGTATGCCCAGCGTTGCGGCCAGCCGGCTTTCCAGCGACACCTCATCCCGGGCGGGATCCAGCCAACGTCCTTCGACGATGTCGTTGGCGGGCGGCAAGGCGGTGGCATAGGACAGGTTGAACTCCCTTTCCACCATGCGGCGCGCGCGATCGCCCGTGTAGTCGTCGGCGCTGACCGGTTTGCCGTTGATGGCCAGCAGCCGGCCGCGCACCATGGGCGAAAGCGATGGCGACGCGATGCCCGAACGCGCCAGGCTGCGCTCCACCGCCTGGCGCTGGTCGTTCTGGATGTTGATCAGGAAGGTATTCGGCGCATCGGGGGGCAAGGTGCTTTGCCACCCCTGCAGCAAATCGTTGCGCGTGATGGCCAGCAGCAGCATGATCATCAGGCCCACCGACAAGGCGCAAAGCTGCGTGACCGTATGGCCCCTGCGGCGCGCCATGCCGGCCAGGGCGAAACGCAGGGACGCATGCCCCATGGCGCGATAGCGCAACAGACCCAGGGCCGCCACCACGCCATGAGCCAGCAGGGCGAAGAGCGCCAGTGCGGCCAGGAAGCCGCCCGCCATGACGAGGCTGAGCTTGAGGTCGCCGGCTATCCACAATATCAGCAGGAAGAAAGCGCCGGCCCCCAGTGCATAAGC
>JBARWC010000074.1:0-28282 GCA_049646585.1 Burkholderiaceae bacterium
GACCGCCGGCGCGAGGCGCGCGCGACGTATCGTCGCATCGCCCGCCGCGGCTCGGGCTACCCCTAATCACATCGAGATAGACAATGGATAGCAATCAAGCAGGCCTGTTCGAGCACGATAGCGGCGAGGACGGCATTACTCTGGCGCACTACGCCGAGCAGGCGTACCTGGATTACGCGGTGTCGGTGGTGCGGGGCCGGGCCCTGCCCGACGTGGCCGATGGGCAGAAGCCCGTCCAGCGGCGCATTCTGTACGCCATGCAGGCCATGGGCCTGAACTCCGGCGCCAAGCCGGTCAAATCGGCCCGTGTGGTCGGCGACGTGCTGGGCAAATACCACCCGCATGGCGACCAGGCGGCTTACGACGCCATGGTGCGCATGGCGCAGGATTTCAGCCTGCGCTACCCGCTGATAGACGGCCAGGGCAACTTCGGTTCGCGCGACGGCGACAATGCCGCCGCCATGCGTTACACCGAGGCGCGCCTGACGCCTTTTGCACGCGTCCTGCTGGACGAGCTGGACGAGGGCACGGTCGATTTCGCGCCCAACTATGACGGCAGCCAGAAGGAGCCTGTGCTTTTGCCCGCGCGCCTGCCGGTCATGCTGTTGAACGGCGCTTCGGGCATCGCGGTGGGCATGGCGACTGAAATCCCCTCGCACAATCTGCGCGAAGTGGCCCAGGCCTGCGTGGCCCTGATCCGCAACCCCAAGCTGCTCGACGAGGAAGTGCATGCGCTGATCCCCGGCCCGGACTTCGCGGGCGGCGGCCAGATCATCTCGTCGCCTGCCGATATCGCCCACGTCTACGCCACCGGCCGGGGTTCCATCAAGGCGCGCGCACGCTGGCAGTTCGAGGAATTGGCGCGCGGGCAGTGGCAACTGGTGGTGACGGAACTGCCTCCTGGAACGTCTTCGCAGAAGATACTCGAAGAGATCGAGGACTGCAGCAATCCCAAGGTCAAGGCGGGCAAGAAAAGCCTGAGCACCGAGCAGCAGCAGACCAAGGCCCTGATCCTGAGCCTGCTGGATACGGTGCGCGACGAATCCGGCAAGGACGCGGCCGTTCGCCTGGTCTTCGAACCCAAGACCAGCCGCATCGACCGCGACGAGCTCGTCAACACCCTGCTGGCCCAGACCAGCATGGAGGGCAGCGTCTCCTTCAACCTGGTCTGCATCGGCACCGACGGCCGTCCCGGCCAGCGTTCCCTCCGGCAGGTGCTGACCGAGTGGATAGGCTTTCGCGCCCACACCATGACGCGGCGCACCCAGTTCCGCCTGGACAAGGTCACCGACCGCATCCACGTGCTGGAAGGGCGCATGGTGGTCTACCTGAACGTGGACGAGGTCATCCAGACCATACGCGAGTCCGATGAGCCGCGCGCCGCGCTGATGGAGCGCTTCGATCTGTCGGAACGACAGGCCGAGGACATCCTGGAAATGCGCTTGCGGCAATTGGCGCGGCTGGAAGGCTTCAAGATCGAGAAAGAACTGGAAGCGCAGCGCGACGAGCAGGCTACGCTGCGCGAACTGTTGGAGAATCCCAGCGCCTTCAAGCGCCTGATGATCAAGGAGATCGAGGCGGATGCCAAGCAGTACGGCGACGAGCGGCGCACACTGATCGAAGCGGCCGAGCGCGCCGTGCTGGAGACCCGCGTGGTCCAGGAACCGGTCACCGTCATCATTTCGCAAAAAGGCTGGTTGCGCTCGCGCCAGGGCCACGGCCACGATGCGGCCCAGTTCAACTTCAAGGCCGGCGATGCGCTTTACGATGCCATAGAGTGCTTGAGCACCGATGAGCTGGTGGCGTTTTCGAACACCGGCCGGGTGTATACCGTGGCCGTTTCCAGCCTGCCGTCGGCGCGCGGCGACGGCCAGCCCATCACCTCCATGGTCGAGACCGAGCACGGCGCTCGCATCGTCCACATGGTGGCCGGCGGCGCGGAACAGCGCTATGTGCTGGGCACCCAGTCGGGCTACGGTTTTGCGACCACGCTCAAGGACATGACGACGCGCCAGCGCGCCGGCAAGCAGTTCGTCAACCTGGAAAAGGGCGATGTCTTGAAAAAGCCCATCCTACTGCGCGACACTGACACGCAACTGGCCATGCTGGCCCGCAAGGGGAAATTCCTGGTCATCGACCTGGCCGAGCTGAAGACGCTGTCGGGCGGCGGGCGCGGCACCATACTGATGGCGCTGGATCCGGGCGACGTGCTGGATCAATGGGTGGCGGCCGGCCCGGCGGGCGTGGTGGCCAGCGGCATCTATCGCAACAAGGAGACTTCCGAGGTCCTGGCCGGGGACGCGCTGGCCGCCTATGTGGGCAAACGGGCGCGCAAGGGCAAGGTCTTGTCGGTCAAGGTCAAGCAACCTAAACTTTCGGCCGCCTGACCCGGCAACGGGAAACAAGCCATCCGGCTTAAAATGGCGGTATTTTCGTTTAATTTTCTTTATCGGGCGTCATGAGTTTCAAGGTCACAGTTCAACCCAGCCAGCACGAATTCACCGTCGAAGAGGGGCAGTCCGTGCTGGACGCCGCCTTGGCGGCGGGCATCGTCCTGCCGTATAGCTGCCGCAACGGCGCGTGTTCCACCTGCAAGGGCAAGGTCGTGACCGGGTCGTACGACGCCGGCGCGTGCCCCGCGCAGATTCTTTCGCCCGAAGACCTGGAGCAGGGCTACACCCTGTTCTGCCAGGCCCGGCCCAGTTCCGACCTGGTCATCGAAGCGCATGAAATCCGCATGGCCAGCGACATCCAGATCCGCAAGATGCCGGCGCGCGTCATGGGCCTGGATCAGGCGACCGGCGACGTCATGATCGTCAAGCTGCAACTGCCGGCGGCCGACCCCTTCCGCTACTACGCCGGCCAGTACATCGAGTTCATCCTGAAGGATGGCCGCCGACGCAGCTATTCCATGGCCACTCCGCCCCAGGAAAGCAATCTGGTTGAATTGCACATCCGTCATACGCCTGGCGGGGTGTTCACCGACCATGTGTTCGGTGCGGGCGAAACGCAAATGAAGCTGCGCGAGATCTTGCGCGTCGAAGGGCCGTTCGGCTCCTTCTTCCTGCGCGAAGACAGCGACAAGCCCCTGGTGTTCGTGGCCAGCGGAACGGGCTTTGCTCCCATCAAGGCCATCGTCGAACGCATGATCGCCGAGGGCGTGCGGCGCCCCACGGTCCTGTATTGGGGCGGCCGGCGGCCCGCCGACTTGTACATGAACGAGTTGGCCTTGCAATGGACAAAGGACCTGCCGGGCTTCAGCTATGTGCCGGTCGTGTCCGAGGCGCTGCCGGAGGACGGCTGGACGGGTCGCGTCGGCTTCGTCCACCAGGCCGTCCTGCAGGACTTTCCCGATCTGTCGGGACATCAGGTTTATGCTTGCGGCGCGCCCGTCGTGGTCGAGAGCGCCCGTCGCGATTTCATGCAACTGAGCGGCTTGCCGGAGGATGCGTTTTTTGCCGACGCGTTCACGACTCAGGCTCACGCCGCCGGCTAGCGCCATACGGGGCTGGCAGGGCGCCGGCTTGCGGCGGATACGGATTCTTCGCGGCATGTCGTCCAATCGGTTTTAAAGGACAGGACAATGAAGATAGCAGTGCTGGGCAGCGGGGTGATAGGGACATCGACGGCATGGTGGTTGAACCAGGCCGGCCACGATGTCGTGGTCGTGGACCGCGAAAGCGGCCCCGCGCAGGAAACCAGCCGCGCCAACGGCGCTCAGATTTCCGTGTCGTATTCCGAACCCTGGGCCAATCCACAAGCTCCCCTGAAGCTGTTGCGCTGGCTGTTCAAGGACGATGCGCCCATCGTCTTCCGGCCGCGCTTCGACCCCCGCCAGTGGTGGTGGGGCTTGCAGTTTTTGCGTGAATGCCTGCCCGGCAGGCTGGCGCCCAATATCCGCGCCATGGTGCGCATGTCGGAATACAGCCGTACCACCTTGCAGGCGATGCGCCGGGAGCTGGGCATTGAATACAATCACTTGGAACGCGGCATACTGAATTTTTACCGCGACCAGGCCGAGTTCGAGGATTCCCAACGCATGGCGGGTGTGATGCGCGACTTCGGCGTGGACCGCCGCATCGTCAGCACCGATGAAATCATACAGATCGAGCCGGCGCTGGCTCCTATGCGCCAAAGCATCCTGGGCGGCGACTACACGCCCGAGGATGAAAGCGGCGACGTCTACCTGTTTACCAAGGCCTTGGCCGAAGAGGCGGAGCGCGCCGGGGTCGAGTTCCGGTTTTCCACGCAGCTGAGCCGGCTGGTGTCGGCCGGAGGGCGAGTGGAGGGCGCCGAGATCATACGCCCCGACGGCCTGTATGAAACCCTGCGGGCCGATGCCTTTGTGGCGGCGCTGGGCTCTTACACGCCCTGGTTCGTTTCGCCTCTGGGGGTGCCGTGCAATGTGTATCCGGCCAAGGGCTATTCGGCGACCTTCGATATCGTCGACCCGTCGGCGGCCCCCACGGTCAGCCTTACCGACAGCGCCCACAAAGTGGTTTACAGCCGCCTGGGGAATAAACTGCGCATGGCCGGCACGGCGGAGCTGTCAGGCTATTCCCGCGCGCTGAATACAATCCGTTGCGATAATATGACGCGGCTTGCGCAAGAATTGTTCCCAAGCGCGCTTGATTTTGATAATGTGTGCTACTGGTCGGGCCTGCGCCCTACGACGCCTTCAAATGTCCCTTTAATTGGCAGAACCAAAATTCAGAATCTGTACCTGAATACCGGGCACGGTACCTTGGGCTGGACCATGGGGGTTGGGTCGGGTCGCGCGCTGGCAGACCTTATTTCGGGCCGGCGGCCCGAACCTGAGTTTCCTTTTCTGGGTCAAACCTAATATGAAATCAAACTGGCTTTATGGCGCCCTGTTTTCAGGGCGCAAGCTCGTGTGGGCGAGTGCGGGCGCGATGTTGGTGTCGTCGGCGGCGGCATCGGCCGCAACGGAAGTCCGGGTCTGGCATTCGCTAAGCCCTTATAACCAACAGGTCTTCGAAGGCCTGGTCAAGGACTTCAACCGCGAGCAAAAAGACATCGTCGTGAAGCTCAAGGCCTTCGCCAACGAAGACGAGGTCGAAGCGGCGCTGGAAGCGACCAAGAAGCGCGACGAAAGGCCGCAACTTGTGCAACTGGACGATGACCGGGCGCCGGACGAGGTGGCCGGCCGCTCCTACATCCAGCCCTTGAACACTCTGCTGGCGCGCTACCCGATCAAGGACGCGAAGTGGTTCTTGTCCGAGCAAAATACCTTTGCGCGCGACAACAAGGGCAGGCTGGTGGCTTTCCCCTACATGGTTGACGTTCCAGTGATGTTCTACAACGTCGACGCCTTCAAGAAGGCCAAGCTGCAGCCGACGGTGCCGCAGCGCGCCTGGAGCGGTTTGCAGGATCAACTGGTTACCCTGGCCAACAATGGTTCGCGCACCTGCCCCCTGACCTCGGATCAGCCGGTGTCGATCAATCTGGAAAACCTGGCGGCGGTGAACAACCAGCTGTATGCCGGCAGCGACAATGGCTTGAAGGCCAAGAGCAAGGCGGCCTTCAGTTTCGATTCGATGTACATACGGCATCTGTCGCTGATGATAAGCTGGGTGCGCTCGGAACTAATGGTCAAGCCCGAGTACAACTCGGTGGCGACCAAGCGCTTTGCGGCCGGGGAATGCGCGGTGCTGTTCTCCACGTCGGAAAACCTGGGCTATTTCAAGAACTCGAAGAAGCTGGATTTCGCGATCAGCGGCTTGCCTTATTATCCGGAAGTCACGAAGAAGCCGGGCAGTCCTTTCGTGGGCGGGTCGGCGTTGTGGGTGACGTCCGGGCATTCCAAGGATAGCGATGCGGCCAGCGCGAAGTTCCTGGCCTGGCTTGCCCAGCCGAAACGGGCGGCCGAGTGGTATCAGGCCACGGGCTTCCTGCCATTGACGGATCAGGCTTTCGCGCTGACGGACAATGGCTACTACAAGAATCTGGGCGATTGGAAGCAATTGGTGGCCGTGAATGCGACCAGCCCGGGGGCCAACAGCCGTGGGTTCCGCATCGACAATTACCCGCGCATACGGGCGATGTTCCGCCAGACGCTGGAGAAGGCCCTGAGCGGCAATCAGCCGGCGCCGACGGCCTTGAAGACGGCGGCGGCCGAGGCGGCGAAGTTGATGACGAAGAAGTAACAGGGGTTTCCACCTGTTGTTGGGAAGGCGCCGTCTCGGTTGAGGCGGCGTTTTTTTTGGGTCTTTTTGCCTTCTGTCGGGTGGTTGCTGACACGCCGTGGCGTTGCGGATGTGCTGTGGCGCTGTTATTGCTAACACGCCGTAGCGTTGCGGATGGGCGGGCGCGGCACGGCGTGCTTGTTTCCGCATCTTCCTCGTCCAGGCGGGCGGCGGGCGAACTCCCTGCGCGTCACTGCGTGCCGCTCCGGTCAGACAGCGGCCAACGACACCCCCCGCCCTCCCTTCGGAAGCCCGCGGCGCTTGCCTACCGCCGGAGCCCTGGCCCCCGCCTGCCGGCGTTTGCGTTGAGTCAGATGGAGCGATTGAAAACCTGATTTGCTCGGGTCAATCTACAACGTTGAATGTGGGTTCATAGGTGACCGGAAAATTGACTGAGCGGGCAATGAAACAAACCTCGTAGATTCGATCATGAATGGCGTGAGCGGCAGCGATGTCGCAGCCCGCGCGTAGCGTTATTTCAGGGCGGAGTATGGCGGAAACGAACCGGTCCGCAACGCCTCCATCTGTGTCAGCGATACCAATCGGGGTATCCTCATAGCCGGTCACGACGATGCCCTCGACGGCAGCATAGTGCAAGTACCACAACATGTGGCAGGCCGACAAAGCGGAAAGCAGTAGGTCCTCGGGGTTCATCCTGGAAGGGTCACCGCCCAACAACGGATCATTCGAGCAATGGATGATCGGCTTTCCAGGCACCGATATGTCCCAGGTCCGATCATAAGAGCGATAGCTTTTGGTGCCTTCACCTCGATTGCCGGTCCAGGCAATTTGCGAAAAATATTGATGGGCCATGATTGCTCCGCAGGGGAAATATGAGAGTCAATTTTACGTTCGCCCCATGAAGATCAACATGCCTCATCGCGGCCCTACAAGCGATGTAGTGCCGAAAGAAAAAGGCCCGCATCGCTGCGAGCCTTTTAGGGCGAACCGGATACGAGGCCCGCTTACTTTCCGCCGCCCGTGGCATGCACCACATACGCCGCGATGGCATCCATGGACGCTTCGTCCAGGGTGCTGGCAAACGAGGGCATGACACCCATGCCTTCCTTCAACACCTTCTTGATACGCGCCGCATCGGGCTTGAGCTCGTCCAGATCGGGGCCGATGGCACCGGTCGAGCCCGCATCGCTCAGGGTGTGGCATACAGCACAGGCCGGCACCGCAGCCGACACGAACAGGGTTTTACCGCGCTCCAGCTGAGCGGCATCCGCCGCCCAGGCGGAACCCGCCAAACCGAGAGACAACACACCCGCTGCCGCGGACAATACAAAATGCTTCATTGCTTTCCTTAGGCGACCTTGACCACCACCATGTGGTCGCGCCAGCTGTTGTTGATATAACCGCGATTGTTTTCGCGGCGTGCCTCGGGCTGGGTATCGCCAGCCTCGTTGGTGGCCCGGCAGGCCAGTTCGTGCGTGCCCGCGGCCAAGTCGGCGCTAAAGACGAATTCACGCCAGGCGTACTTGCCCAGGTCGGGTCCGACGAATTCGGCCTTTTTCCAGTCTTTGCCGCCATTGACGGAGACTTCGATGGATTTGGCCGCCGTCATCCCGCCCATGGCGATGCCGCTGATCTGCACACGCCCCGCCGGAACGGTTTTGCCCGGGTCGGACGGATAGTTGATCCAGGACTTGACCGGCAGTTCCCAGATGGAGTCCTGGCTTGGATTGGGCTTTTCACCCACCGGCGTCCAGCGATAGCTGGTTTGCTGTATCTTGGCCGGCGACTGCTCTTTGGTGAAGGCCAAGTGCTTGATGTACTTGATGGAGTTCACGCCGGTATAGCCGGGCACGATCATGCGCAAGGGTCCGCCATGGGCCAAAGGCAGGGCCTGGCCGTTCAGTTCCCATGCCAGTATGGCGTCTTCGATGGCCGAGATCGGCACCGAGCGCTCGACACGGATGGTATTGGGATCCAGGCCTTGCGGAATCGCTTCGCCGCCCGTGCTGGTCATGTAGACCATGCCGTCGGCCATGCCGCCGACCGCTTCCAGCACGGCCTTGACCGGCACGCCCGTAAAAATCACACAGCCGGCGGCGCCCACTGTCCATTGCGTGCCGCTGGGCTTATGGGGAAACCAGGCACGACCATTGCCGGAGCACTGCAAAACCATGGGCACTGCCGCCAGGCCCAGCTTTTTAAGCTCGGCCACGGTGAAGCTGCGCGGCTTGGCAACGCCGCTGACCTCGAGCTTCCAGTTGTCGGCGTCCTTGATCATGTTCGCATCGGTGGGCGGCGCCACGTTATTGCGCACGAACAGGCGATTGGTGGGCGTGATGACACTGCTTCCAAAGGCCGTCCGACGGGTTTCTATCGTGTTGGCGCTATGCACGATCATGCTATCGGCATCTTTCCAGCTTGCGTAGCCCGGCAAGGGCTTGACGGCCGAGCCACCCGCGCCGGGGTCCGCGGCGCCCGTATCGGCGTGCGCAGTGCCGCCCAGTCCCGCCAAAGCCACCACGCTGCCGGTCGATACCAGCATGCGGCGACGGCCTGCATTAGTCAGTTTTTCCATGCCCTTCTCCTCTTGAGCCGATAGGCGTTATGCTCTTTACTACATATGCTTATGTTCTTAATTTATATCATATTCCGACGCAAATACGGAGCCATACGTCAGCCCTTCGGACAGCCTGACTCAAGCCGCCGCTTCAATTTTTGCCGCCGCCTCCCGCTTAGGGCGTAAACTTGCCCTTCAACGTCCCGAACACCCACGCTGTACTTTCGATGCATTATTCAAGGCCACTATGCACGACTTACGCTATTCCTTGCCGGTCCGCCGATTCCATTGGCTGATTTTCATCCTGGTCGCCGCGGGCCTGGCCATGATCTACGGACACAATTGGTCCCCCAAGGGTTCGGGCATACGCGACGCCTTCAAATGGGCTCACATACAGTTCGGCATCACCATCCTGTTGGTGATGCTGCCCCGGGTAGCGGCGCGTTTGCGCAGCACTCGTCCCGCCATCGTCCCGCCGCTACCTTCGTGGCAGTCGACCCTGGCCCACCTGCTGCAGTTCGTGCTGTATGTTCTGCTGTTCGCCGTGCCGTTACTGGGCATCGCGAACCGCCTGTGGTCGCCCAGCGACTGGAATTTCCTGGGCGTCGCCTTGCCGCACGTGCCCGTCACCGACAAGGAATTCGCAAAACAGATAGAGGAAATACACGGCACGCTGGGCAACGTGCTGATGTATCTGGCGGGCGCCCATGCCCTAATCGGCCTGGCGCATCACTTCATACTGCATGACAGCGCCTTGAGAACCATGCTGCCCTTCTGGCGGCAAGACGAGAAAGGCGCGGATACCAAAGGCAGTTGACAGTACAATAGCCCCTTTTACCTTCCAGCCCCCGGGATATACACCCGTTACGGCAATCACCATGCAAGAAATCTCCATCAAGCGGCCTGGCACCGCCTCGGCCGCCGCGCCCGCCAAACCCTCCGCCCTGCTGCTGCCCCAAGAGCCTGAAACGCCGGCGGCGCTCCTCACGCCTGAAGAGCCCACCACTTCCCGGCAAGCATCGGCCCCAAGCAAGCAGCCCGCCGCCCATACACGCAAGCTCTTCATCCGCACCTTCGGCTGCCAGATGAACGAATACGACTCGGAAAAAATGGCCGACGTATTGCGCGAAGACCAGGGCGTCGAGCTGACCCAGAATCCGGACGAAGCCGACATCATTCTTTTCAACACCTGTTCCGTGCGCGAAAAAGCGCAGGAAAAAGTGTTTTCCGACCTGGGCCGCGTACAGCACCTGAAGCAAAACAAGCCCGACCTGATCATAGGCGTGGGCGGCTGCGTGGCCAGCCAGGAAGGCGAGGCCATCATCAAGCGCGCCTCGTATGTGGACGTCGTCTTCGGGCCGCAAACCCTGCACCGCCTGCCCCAGCTTATTGCGCAGCGCCGCCGGTCCGGCCGCTCGCAGGTCGACATCAGTTTTCCTGAAATCGAGAAATTCGACGCCATGCCGCCGGCCCGGGTCGACGGCCCCACCGCCTTCGTCTCCATCATGGAAGGCTGCAGCAAATATTGCAGCTTCTGCGTCGTTCCCTACACGCGCGGGGCCGAGGTCTCGCGTCCGTTCGACGACGTGCTGACGGAAATCGCCGACCTGGCCGACCAGGGCGTCAAGGAAGTCACCCTGCTGGGCCAGAACGTCAACGCCTATCGCGGCCCCATGGGTGGCAGCGCGGAAGTCGCAGATTTCGCCATGCTGCTGGAATACGTGCACGAAATTCCCGGCATCGAACGCATACGCTATACCACCTCGCACCCCAAGGAGATGACCTCGCGGCTGATCGAAGCCCACGGTTCCCTGCCCAAGCTGGTGCCCTTCCTGCATCTACCGGTGCAGGCCGGCAGCGACACCATACTGGCGGCCATGAAGCGCGGCTACACCACGCTGGAATTCAAATCCATCGTCCGCCGCCTGCGCGCCGCACGCCCCGGGCTGACCCTGTCGTCCGACTTCATCGTAGGCTTTCCTGGAGAAACCGAGGCCGAGTTCGAAAAAACCATGGATCTGATCCGGCACGTGGGATTCGACCAGTCTTTCTCCTTCGTCTATTCCCGCCGACCCGGCACCCCCGCCGCCGACCTGGACGACGACACGCCCAAGGAAGTCAAGCTGGAGCGCCTGCACCGCTTGCAGGCCTTGATCAACGAACAGGCCAATGCCATCAGCCAGTCGATGGTGGGCAGCGTGCAGCGCATCCTGGTCGAAAAGCCCTCGCGGCGCGACCCCAAAGAGCTTTCGGGCCGTACCGAGAACAACCGCATCGTCAACTTCGTGGGCCAGTCGCGCCTCATCGGCCAAATGGTCGACGTGCGCATCACCCACACCATGACCAATTCCCTGAAAGGCGAAATCGTCATCCGCGAGCCCGCCAACGGGGAAGATGCATGACGCGCACCGGTCATAGTAAGAAAAACCCCATCACCGTCACCCTGGACGGCGACAATACCCATCTGGCCAACCTGTGCGGGCCGCTGGACGAAAACCTGCGCCAGATTGCCGACGGCTGGAACGTAAGCCTGAGCCGGCGCGGCGATGTGGTGTCCATCACCGGCGACCAGGCGAAAGCCGCCGCCAAGGCGCTGCAATGGTTCCATCGGCGGGCCGTGCACAAAGCCTTGTCGGTGGACGACATTCAGTTGGGCATGGTCGAGCTGGGCGCCGGGCGCCAGCAGGCCTCAGAGCATGCCCCTACCGAGCCTGCCGCCCTTCCGGAAATTCCGCCGGTCGACGACCAGAGCCTGAACCTGCGCACGCGCAAATCCGACCTGCGCCCACGCACCCCGCGCCAGCGCGAATACCTGAACAACATACTGCGACACGACATCACCTTCGGCATCGGCCCCGCCGGCACGGGCAAGACCTGGCTAGCGGTGGCCTGCGCCATCGATGCACTGGAGCGCGAGACCGTCCAGCGCCTGGTGCTGACGCGCCCCGCCGTGGAAGCCGGCGAACGGCTGGGCTTCCTGCCCGGCGACCTGGTGCAGAAGGTCGACCCCTACCTGCGCCCGCTCTACGATGCGCTTTACGACTTGATGGGCATAGAGCGCGTGCAGCGCCTGTTCGAAAAGCAGACCATAGAGATCGCACCGCTGGCCTATATGCGCGGACGCACGCTGAACCACGCCTTTGTGATCCTGGACGAGGCCCAGAACACCACCCCAGAACAAATGAAGATGTTCCTGACCCGCATCGGCTTCGGCAGCAAGGCGGTGATCAACGGCGACCCTTCGCAAGTGGACCTGCCGCGCGGCCAGGCCAGCGGCCTGCTGCATGCGGTCGACATCCTGGAGTCGGTGCAGGGCATCGCCACCACGCGCTTCACCAGTCGCGACGTGGTGCGCCACCCACTGGTGGCCCGCATCGTGGACGCCTACGAAAAGGCGGGCGACCATGTATCCTGATCTGTCCCTGGCCGTGCAATACGGAACGCCCGCGCCCGAATTGCCGCGCTGGCGCCTGCGGCGCTGGGTGCAGCATGCCGTACGCGGCATCGCACAGGCCGAAGGGGGCGGCGCCGACGCCTTGCGCGCCGTCGTCCTGACCCTGCGCCTGGTAGACGCCGACGAGGGCCGCAGCCTGAACCACGAGTTTCGCGGCAAGGATTATGCGACCAACGTGCTTACCTTCGAATACGGGGTCGACCCCGAAGGAACGGCCAGCGGCGACCTGGTGCTGTGCGTGCCCGTGCTGCATCGCGAGGCGGCCGAGCAAGGCAAGCCCTTGCTGAACCATGCCGCCCACCTGACCGTGCACGGCGTCCTGCATGCGCTGGGCTACGATCATATCGAGCCCGACGAAGCCCAGGCCATGGAAGCGCTGGAAGTCCGCATACTCGGGAAAATGGGCATCGCCGACCCCTACCAGGCCTGAGGCCGCCCACCCCGGCGGGTATTTTCGGTTATGCTAAACCTTCCTGTATCAAGTCCCTTGGACAATGCCAGAACCTAGCTCATCAGACGCCGAGCCTCGCCCGGCAAAAAACACATCGAAATCCCTGTTTGGACGGCTCACCGCATTCATGCGGCCATCGGAGCCCGAAGACCGCGAAGACATCAAGGCTGTGCTCGAAGCCGCCCACGACCGGCAGGTGCTCGACGGCGAATCCTTCGCCATGATCTCCGGCGCGCTCGAAGTCGCCAACCAGACCGTGGCCGACATCATGGTGCCGCGTTCCAAGATGGATATGCTGGACATCAGCAAACCGCTGGCCGAAGTACTGCCGGAAATCATCGAAACCGGCCACTCGCGCTTTCCCGTCTACGAAGACGACCGGGACAACATCGTGGGCATCCTGCTGGCCAAGGACCTGCTGCTGTCCATCACCAACCCGGCCATCGACCTGCGGCCGCTGGTGCGCCCGGCCGTGTTCATCCCAGAAACCAAGCGTCTGAACGTGCTGCTGCACGATTTTCGCAGCAGCCGCAATCACCTGGCCATCGTGGTCGACGAGCATGGCGGCATTTCAGGCCTGGTCTCGATGGAAGACGTGCTGGAGCAAATCGTCGGCGAGATCGAGGACGAATACGACGAGGACGCCGAGAAAACCATATTCCAGACCGGCACCAACAGCTGGCGGGCCATGGGCATTACCGAAATCGACATATTCAACCGCAGCTTCAACACCGACCTGCCGCACGACGACTACGACACGCTGGGCGGCTGGCTGGCGGCGGAACTGGGCCGCATCCCGCGGCGCGGCGACAGCATCGTCCATCAGGGCCTGAACATCACCGTGGTGGGGGCCGACGCCAAGCGCGCCCTGTGGCTGCACATCAAACACGACAGCGTCGATCCACTGGCTACCGCCGACGTCAACGAGTAAGCCCTTGACCCGCAAATCATCAAGCCGCTGTACCCCCTGGCATATCGGTCTGGCGCTGCTGGGTGCCGTCCATGCCCTGTCATTTGCGCCCGATCCCTTGCCCCCTTGGGCGCTGCCCTTCGTGCAGATATTCAGCCTGGCCGCCCTGGCCTACTATGTGTTTCGCAGCGCTACGGTCCGCCAGGCCGCATTGGGCGGATTCCTGTTCGGCACAGCGAACTTCGCCCTGGGCCTTTACTGGCTTTATATCAGCATGCACGACTATGGCGGCATGGCCGCCCCGTTGGCCGGCGCCGCCGTGCTGGTGCTGGCCATGGGCCTGGCGCTGTTTACCATGTTGGGGACCGCGATGGCTCGCCGGCTGGCGGCCGGCCACCTGCGCAATTTCTCGAATTACCGCTGGCAGCTACTGGCCGCCGCCGTGTGGGCGTCCAGCTGGACACTGGCCGAATGGCTGCGCGGCACGCTGTTCACCGGCCTGCCCTGGTTGAACATAGGCTACGCCCACGTGGAAGGGGTGCTGGCCAGTTGGGCGCCGGTGCTGGGCGTCTATGGACTGGCCTGGCTGGCCGCTTTCGCGTCGGGTGCCATCGCTTTGCTGGCTTGCGCCAAGGACACCGAGAACGACGCCAAGGCGGCCGTGGCCGTGGGCCTGGCCATCGTCAGCGGCCTGATCGGCATCGCGCTGGGCCACGTGGTATGGTCGCAGCCTCTGGGCAAACCGATGATCGTGCGCCTGGTGCAGGGCAATGTCCCCCAATCGGAAAAGTTCGACCCCCAGTTGATCGACCAGGGCATAGCCACCTATATGCGCTTGGCCGCCCTGCCCGCCAAGGAAGCCGCCGACGCCCCCAAGCTGATCATCCTGCCCGAAACAGCAATGCCGGTATTCCAGGACGCCATTCCCCCGCAGTTATGGCAACAATGGCTGAGCATCGCCCAGGCGCGCGACGCCCGCATCCTGATGGGCATACCGTTGCACAACCGCCAGGACGGCCCCGATCGCTACACCAACAGCGCCATCGCCTTCGATGCGGGAACGCCATTGGAAGCGCTGCGCGCCGGCGAGCCCGGCATGCGCTACGACAAGCAGCATCTGGTGCCCTTCGGCGAGTTCGTGCCTCCTGGCTTCCGCTGGTTCGTGGATGCCATGCGCATTCCCCTGGGCGACTTCAACCGCGGCGCTCCGCGCCAGGCCTTATTCCGCATAGGCGATCAGTTCGTGGCGCCCGACATCTGCTACGAAGATGTATTCGGCGAGGAAATCATCCGCTCCGTGCGGCCCGACCCGACACACGGCCCAGGCGCCAGCGTGCTCGTCAACCTCAGCAATCTGGGCTGGTTCGGCAACTCGTGGGCGCTGCGCCAGCACCTGCAGATTTCACGCATGCGGGCGCTGGAAACCGCAAGGCCCATGATACGCGCCACCAACACCGGCACGACGGCGGCCATCGATCCGAATGGAGCGGTGCGCGGCGCCCTGGACCCCATGGTCAAGGGCGTGCTGGACGTCGAGGTGCAGGGAATGCAGGGCTTGACGCCCTATGTGCGCTGGGGAAATGCGCCCATACTGATATGGTCCGCCCTGTTCTTGCTGCTGGGGCTGGCCCTGGGACGGCGTCGCCCCGACCAGGCCTGATTTCCGGGCTCCATCCGCAAAACCCGGCCATATACCCCGGTTGCGCCGCGCACGGCAGCCTTGCCGGGCGATGCCTTAGCGGCGTCCCTCGCCTCGCTCGGCCTGCTCGTCGTCGCTGACCGACAGGCTGCGGGCCACCCGCGCGACATCGGCCGTCCAGAAGGATTCGTCGGCCGATTGCAGGCGTAGCGCCGCATGCTCGACGTGATTCAGGGCCGCTGCGCGGGCCGCCTCGGCATCGCCCTTTGAAATGGCCTCCATGATGGCGGCGTGCTCGGTCTGCACCTGAAGACTGTAGTCGTCGCGGCGCGACTCGTTATTGCGCGTGACGTGTATGGCATTGCGCACGTACTGCCCCAGAAAGGACAGGAGCGAGGTGAACAAAGGGTTGCCGCTGGCCTGCGAAATGGCCATGTGGAAAGCGACATCCTCGTCCACGCCGTCCCGGCCGGCGCGCTCCGCCTTCTTTATGTTGTTAAAGGCCTTGCGGATGCGCGCACGCTGCGTTTCGGTGCAGCGCGCGGCGGCCAGCGCCGCCATCTCGCCCTCGATGCCCCGGCGCAATTCGATGACGCGCAGCACGGCCTGCAAGGAATCATGCAGATCGATGTTCAAGCGAAACGGCCGCGCCGCGCTGGGTTCAAGCACCCGCGTGCCGCTGCCCTGCCTCGACCCCACCAGCCCTTCGGACTTCAGGCGCGAAATCGCTTCCCGGATGACGGTCCGGCTGACGCCGAAACGCTGGGTCAAATCGATTTCGGAAGGCAGGCGGGCATGAACCGGAAAGGTGTTGTCCTTGATCTCGCTCATCAGAACCTGTGTCACCTGGTCGGCCAGCGTGCCACTTTTTTTTGTCGATTTCTTGCCGGTCCCGGTCGAGCCATCCATGAATACACCCGTGTTTTTATCAGTGTGTTTGCGGTCGTTCATTGTGTTGACATGATACAGATTAATCCATAAACTGATAAGCAATTTGTATGACAACATTTAGCGAGCCATAACATGCACATCGTCATCACAGGGGCGGCCGGCTTCTTGGGAAGCAAACTGGCCAGGCAACTCTTAACCCTGGGCTCGCTCACCGGACGCAGCGGTCAATCGGAAAAAATTTCGCGCATCACGATGGTGGACATCGCCGCGCCCGCCGGCTTTTCCGACCCACGTGTCGAAGTCCTGGTGGGCGATATCTCCGATCCAGCCGTCATTGCGCAGGCCGTCACCGCCGATACGCAAAGCATCTTTCACCTGGCCGCCATCGTCAGCGGGCACGCCGAAGTCGATTTCGACCTGGGCATGAAAATCAACTTCGATGCGACGCGGCAAATCCTGGAGCGCGCCAAGTCCCTGGGCACCCGGCCGCGCGTGGTCTTCACCAGCTCGGTGGCCGTCTTTGGCGGCCCGTTGCCCGAAACCGTGCCCGACACCTTCAGCCCGGTACCGCAAAGCTCTTATGGCGCGCAGAAAGCCATGGGCGAACTCATGGTCAACGACTTCAGCCGCAAGGGCTACATCGACGGCCGCATCCTGCGCATGCCCACCATATCCGTGCGGCCCGGCGCCCCCAACAAGGCGGCCTCCAGCTTCGCCAGCGGCATCATCCGCGAACCGCTCAACGGTCAGGAAGCCGTTTGCCCGGTAGGCGGCGATACGCGCATGTGGCTGATGTCGCCGCGCCAGGCCATCCGCAACCTGGTGCACGGTCACGAATTGGACGCCGGCCGCTTCGAAGCCAGCCGCATCCTCAGCCTGCCAGGCTTGTGCGTTACCGTGCAAGCCATGGCCGACGCACTGGCCGAGGTCGCGGGCGACGAGGTCGCGCGGCGCATACAATGGCGTGAAGACGAAGCCGTAAAGCGCATCGTCAACTCCTGGCCGGGCAACTTCGAAGCCACGCGCGCCAAGGCACTGGGCTTCACCTCCGACACCAACTTCAGCGACATCATCCGCGCTTACCTGCAAGACGACAAAACACCATGAGCATAATGCTGGGCTGCATTGCCGACGACTTCACCGGAGCCACCGACCTGGCCAGCATGCTCGTGCATGCCGGCATGCGCACGGTGCAAACCATAGGCATACCCAAAGAGCCGGTGCCCGCCGGCACCGACGCCGTGGTCATCGCCCTGAAATCACGCACCACGCCCGTCGACCAAGCGGTGGCCGAATCGCTGGCCGCATTGCAATGGCTGCGCGACGCCGGCTGCCGCCAGACCTATTTCAAGTACTGCTCCACCTTCGACTCGACCGACCAGGGCAATATCGGGCCGGTCGCCGAAGCGCTAATGGCCGCGCTTGACACCCCCTTCACCATCGCCTGCCCGGCCTTCCCGGAAAACAAGCGCACCATATTCAAGGGCCATCTATTCGTGGGCGACGTCCTGCTTGCCGAAAGCAGCATGCGCAACCACCCCCTGACGCCCATGCACGATTCCAACCTGCAACGGGTCCTGCAAAAGCAAACCAGCAAAAAAGTCGGCCTGATCGAACACAGCACCGTCGCCGCCGGCACGCAAGCCATCAAGCAGCGCATCGAAGCTCTGAAAACAGAGGGCGTGGGCATGGCCATCGTCGACGCCATCAGCAACGACGACCTGCTGCAAATAGGCGCCGCATGCGCCGAACTACCGCTGGTAACCGCCGGCTCCGGCATTGCATTGGGCCTGCCACAGAACTTCCGCGCGCAAGGCTTGCTGAAAGCCCAAGACGCCGCGCGCGACCTGCCCGAAACGCAGGGGCTGCGCGCCATCATCTGCGGCAGTTGCTCGCAGGCCACCCAGGCCCAGTTGGCCGATGCCGCCGCGCGCGGCGTACCCAGCTATGCCATCGATCCCTTGCGCCTGGCCGCCAACGAAGACCAGGTGGGCGAAGCCATGGCCTGGGCCAAGCCCCTGCTGGCCCAGGGCCCCGTCATCGTCTATGCAACCGCCAGCCCCGACCGGGTAAAAGCGGCCCAGGACAAACTGGGCGTGGAACGCGCCGGCTCGCTCGTGGAAGCGGCCCTGGCCGAAATCGCCAGGCAGCTCGTCCAGGCGGGCGTGCGCCAGCTTATCGTGGCGGGCGGCGAAACTTCGGGCGCGGTGGTCACCGCACTGGAAGTGCGCAGCCTGCGCATCGGCCCCACCATCGATCCCGGCGTGCCCTGGACAGTCAGCCTGGGCGCCACGCCCATCGCGCTTGCCCTGAAGTCCGGCAACTTCGGCGCCACCGACTTCTTCACCAAGGCCTGGAGCCAACTGCCATGAGCGAATCCCGCCTGCGCGAAGAAATTTGCCGCTTTGGCGCCTCTTTGCACCAGCGCGGGCTCACCGCTGGAAGCAGCGGCAACATCAGCGTGCGCACCGACGACGGCTGGCTGCTGACCCCCACCAACAGCTCATTGGGATCCCTGGACCCGGCGCGCCTGTCCAAGCTGGACTGGGACGGCAAGCTGCTGTCTGGCGAGCCCCCGTCCAAAGAAGCGTTCCTGCATCGCGCCATGTACGAAGAGCGTTCCGGCGCGGGCGCCATCGTCCACCTTCACGCCACGCACTCGGCCGCCGTGTCCTGCATGTCGGGTCTGAACCAGTGCGACTGCATACCGGCGCTTACGCCCTACTTCGTCATGAAGATAGGCAAGCTTCCCCTGGTTCCCTACCACCGGCCCGGCGACCCACATCTGGGCGACGCCATACGCGGGCTTGCCGCCAAGCACAGTTCCGTCCTGCTGGCCAACCACGGGCCTGTCGTATCCGGCACCAACCTGGAATCGGCGGTATATGCCATGGAAGAACTTGAAGAAACCGCCAAGCTCTTCCTGCTGCTCCAGGGCCACAACCCACGCGTGCTGAGCACCGAACAAATCGAAGAACTGAAAACCGTATTCAAATTGTAGCGCCGGCCCTCGGGGCTGCCCGCCATCATCGAACCACATTCATACCGGAACCATCATGCCCAAACTTGCCGCCAACATCTCCATGATGTTCAACGAGCTGCCCTTTCTGGATCGCATCCAGGCATCCGCCCAAGCAGGCTTCAAAGCTGTCGAGTTTCTGTTTCCTTATGACTTCGATGCCCAGGACATCGGCGCGCAGCTCAAGCAGCATGCCCTCAAGAACGTGCTGTTCAACATGCCGCCGGGCGACTGGGAGGCCGGCCAACGCGGCATCGCCGCACTGCCCGGCCACAGCCAGGAATTTCGCGACAGCGTGGCCAAGGCCATATCCTATGCGAAAGTGCTGGGCACGCCCTGCCTGCACGCCATGGCCGGCCTGCCGCCAGCCGGCGCCGACCTTGCCGAATGCCGTGCCACCTTTATCGACAACCTGAAGTACGCCGCCCAGCAATGCGCCCCCCACGGCATCACCGTGCTGATCGAACCCCTTAACCAGCGCGACATGCCCGGCTACTTCCTAAGCCGCCAGGACCAGGCGCACGCCATACGCGAAGACGTCGGCGAACCCAATCTGAAAATTCAGATGGACTTCTACCACGCGCAGATCGTAGAAGGCGACATCGCCATGACCTTCCGCAAGTATCAGCCCTATGTGGGACACATACAGATAGCCGGAGTACCCGAGCGCCACGAGCCCGACACCGGCGAAGTCAACTACGCCTACCTGTTCGGCCTGCTGGACGAACTGGGCTACGAGGGTTGGGTGGGATGCGAATACCGGCCCGCGAACGGCACGGTGCAAGGCCTGGGCTGGCTAAAGCGCCTCACAGACAAGTAATCGCGAGCCGACACTGCACACGGGCCCTGCGGGGTCCGTTGTTTTTGCGTGGACGGAATCGGCATCGTCCACACACCGCCTGGCATCAGGCGCCAGGCAAAAAAAAGCGGCTCACGCCGCTTTCTTCTCGTTTAGCATTCCCTTCAACGCCCGTACACCAGGTCCCGCAGGAACAAGGATAGGGACGGGAAGTAGGTGATCACCATCACGCAGGCCAGCACGACCAGCACGAAAGGGATGAGCTTGGCAACGATCTTGTCCAGGGACACCTTCGCCACGGCGCAAGCCGCAAAAAGATTGACACCGAAAGGCGGTGTGATCATGCCCATGGCCAGGTTGACGACCATGATGGTGCCGAAGTGCACCGGATCGACGCCGAACTTCATGGCCACCGGCACCAGAATGGGCGCAAGCACGATGATGGAGGCCGAGGTCTCGATGAACATGCCGATGATGAACAGCGCGGCATTGACGCCCAGCAAAAACAGCGCGGGGCTGGTCAGGTTCTGGGCCAGGAAGCTGCCTATCATGTCGGGTATGCCGGCGCGAGTCAGCATGAAGCTGAACAAGCCCGCATTGGCGATGATGAACATGATGACGGCCGACGAAATCACCGACTTCTTCAACACCGCCATCAGGCCGGCCATCTTTATCTGGCGATAGAAGAATGTGCCGACGATCCAGGCATAGAACACCGCCACCACCGATGCTTCGGTCGGCGTGAAAATGCCGCCATAGATCCCGCCGAGAATAATGACCGGCATCAGCAATGCCAGCGAAGCATGGCTGGTGGCGCGCCAGATGGGCAGCCTGCCCGCGCCGTCGTTCTTGCCATAACCGTACCAGCGCGCATAGATCAGCGTAAAGATCATCAGCACACCGCCTATCAGTATGCCGGGACCTATGCCCGCGATGAACAGTTCGCCTATGGACACCTCGGCGGAAACGCCGTACAGAATCATGGGGATGGACGGCGGAATAATCACGCCCAGCTCAGCCGACGTGGCTTGCAGCGAAGCTGCATAGCTGACCGGATAGCCGTGCTTGACCAAAGCGGGAATAAGGATGGCGCCGATGGCAAAGGTGGTCGCCACCGACGACCCGGACACGGCGGCGAAGATCATGCAGGTCAGCACGCAGGTGGCCGACAGCCCACCCTGCACACCGCCCACCAACGACTTGGCGAATTCAACCAAGCGCTGGGATATCCCGCCAGCTTCCATCAGATTGCCGGCCAGAATGAAAAAGGGAATGGCCGCCAAGGGGAATTTGTTGATGGAATTGAAAATTTCCTTCACCGCCACCAGCATGTTCGCTTCAGCGACGACGATGCCGACCACACTGGCCAGGCCTATGGATACTGCAATGGAAACCGAGATCGCGAAACAAACGACCATCGTGATGAGCATGGCTGACGTCATTTTTGTCTTCTTCCAGGCGTTTACGCGGGGATTACTGAGCTGTTTCCAGTTCTTCGTGGCGAGGGTCCAGATAGTTGCCGATGACGCCGACCATGGCGAAAACGGAACCCACCGGCAAAGCCACGAAAGCCCAGAACATGGACATGAATTCCAGGCCGATGATGGTCTGGACTTTGCCGCGCTGCGCATAGTCCCAGCCATACCATGCGATCACGGCCAACAGCGCCAGGGACAGTAGCGTGATCACGGCTTCCAAGACCCGGCGAAACCGCGGCGGCGCCGTGCGATGCATCAGGTCCACCGAAATCATCGATCCATAGCGGAACGCCGCCGGAATACCCAGGAACACCATCCAGACCAGCGATATGCGCACGATCACCTCGCTCCATTCCGACGGCAGCTCGAACACGAAGCGCATCAGCACCTGCAGCATTCCCATGCTGGCCGCCACGACGAGCATCAGGCAGGCCAACCATATCGAAAGCGTGGTCAGGCGACGTTCAAAGTTCAGGAAAGCTGTTTTCACGATTTTCCTTGGGAAAAGATGGTGCGTGAGAATGGCGCAGAAAGAAACGCCCCATATTCATATGGGGCGTTCCGTTGTCGTGCTTACTTAGCGGCGCGGATCCTGTCCAGATTGTCCTTGCCGAACTGCTTGTTGAAATCGGCCATGACGGGCTCGAGCGCCGCCTGGAACTGAGCCTTATCGATGGTCTCGACCACGTCCATGCCCTTGCTGCGCAGGTCGGCCACCGCGTTCTTCTCATCGGAATCGATGCGGTCGCGATTAGCCTTCACGCCGATGCGCGCCGCCTCGATGAAGGCTTTCTTGTCTTCATCCGACAGCTTGTTGAACGCATCCTTGTTCATCAAGTAAACGCCGGGGGAATACACGTGGCCCGTCAGCGTAAGGTATTTCTGCACCTGGTCGAACTTGGAGGCGGTAATCACCGACAAGGGGTTTTCCTGCCCGTCCACCGTACCCTGCTGCAGCGCGGTGAACACCTCGCTGAAAGCCATGGGCGTGGGGTTGATGCCGAAAGCCTTGTAGGCCTGGATGTGCACGGGATTCTCGACCGTGCGCATCTTCAGGCCCTGCATGTCCTTCGGAACCTTGATGGGATGCTTGTTGTTCGTCATGTGGCGGAAGCCGTTTTCCGCCCAAGCCAGTGCCTTGAAACCCTTGGGCTCGAACTTCTTCAGCATCTCGTCGCCGATGGGGCCGTCCAGCACGGCGCGCGCATGCGCATAATCGGTAAACAGATAAGGCACGTCCAGAATCTTCACTTCCGGCACGAAATTGGGAACGGGGCCGCTGGAAGTCCAGGTCAGCTCCTGCGTGCCCATTTGCACCGACTCCATGGCTTCGCGCTCGGCGCCCAGGGAACTGGCGTAGAAGGTCTTGATAACGTAGCGGCCATTAGTCAGCCTTTCGACTTCCTTGGCGAAGGTGTCGATGGCAACACCCTGATGCGAATTCTGCGGCGAGGAAATGCTGATGCGCATCACCTTCTGCGCCGATGCGCTGCTGCTCATCGCCATTCCAGCAGCCATGACGGACAGCATGAGTCCAACAGTAGTACGGCGGAAAATCTTCATTTTGTCTCCTGAATGACCCGAAGTCGTTCAATGGTTGATGGGCACCGGCTTGTGCTTGTGGTGGCCCGACTAGGCAGCCATCCGAACGGATGGCATTTGTTAATCTGTATTACAACATATGTAATACAACTTTCGCAACCAGATAAACCAGGGACAAGAACCAAGGAAAACATCGGAGCAACGACAAAAATATCGGAGCGACTTGCACACCTTTTTTTTTTAGTGCATAATTTTGCTTCTTCGCTAGACAGCCACACAAATGGGGGTATAGCTCAGCTGGGAGAGCGCTTGCATGGCATGCAAGAGGTCAGCGGTTCGATCCCGCTTACCTCCACCAGTCTACCGAAGAAAGCCGATGATGGCCGCAGTAAACAGCGTGTTTTACGGAATACGCAGCGTATTGAATATGCTACAATGCGCGACTTGTTTTTGTCCTGTCCCCTTCGTCTAGAGGCCTAGGACACCACCCTTTCACGGTGGGTACAGGGGTTCGAATCCCCTAGGGGACGCCAGCACTTCTGGCAAGCATTACACCGCTGCGGAGCGGTAGTTCAGTTGGTTAGAATACCGGCCTGTCACGCCGGGGGTCGCGGGTTCGAGTCCCGTCCGCTCCGCCAAAGAATTCAGAAAAATCAAGCATCTACAGATCGTAGGTGCTTTTTTTCGCCTTGATTTTTCCAAAACCGAAGTTTTTATTCCAAAGCCAGTTTGCTAAGAACTTAACGGTTCTCTCTGGTATGCCAGAGCCGCAGCACATAGACATTCTGGCCTTGTATTTCATAGCGAATTTCGTAATCGCCAACAGGGATTCGACGCAGCTCTTGCGGCTCAAACTGGAACAGTTGTTCACCAATACGTGAATTCGTCAGCAACATGGTCGGTGCCTTTGTCAGCGCCTGCACCGCTCTTGCAACTGGCTTGTTTACAAGGGCTAGAAACTCATGCAAGCGCGTCAAGTCTGAAAGAGCCTTGCTTGTCCACTTGAGCGCCATCACCGGGGCACCGGGCAGCGGCCGGTCGGTGTGAGGCTTTCCGCCCAGGCCCGCACCGCTTGGTGATCGACGACATGTCCCGCATCCACATCAGCCATGGCTTCACGCGTTAATCGGTCGAGTTCTTCTTCCTGGGCGAGCCAAGCAGAGAGGGCTTGTTTCACGACCCAATCGCGAGAACGATCTAGCCGTGCGGCCATCTGATCCACCTTGTCAGCCAGCGGTCGCGGCACATTCGCGGCCAGCACCTTGGTTGCTGTTGCCATGTTGCACCTCTTATCAGCCCTCGATCAAAAACAATCACTATGATTGAAAATAACTATATCAGACGCAACATGGAGGCACGAACTAGTCCCTGTTGTGCCCACCTTAGGCCTGCTGCGCACGCACCCTCTCTACGATCTATGATGACGGCATTCTCAGAGGCATAGTGACCAGAAAGGAGCTAGGAACAGGCTACTGTCGGTCATGAGTGGGCATTTCCTCACACCGCCTAATCTATAGAACCTTCAAGGTTCCATGAGGCCCCGGGTGCACCAACGCCTCGTTGCCCCCGCACCTTCTCCATCATGGCCTTCCTGTGTCCAGCGCCAAGAAGGAACACCCCATTAGAGAGTGCACAGCGGATGCAATAACGATTGATGTTATCTAGCATTTGCGTCTCACGGCTGTCATTTACCTCACCCCATACAGCGTAGATCTGTCGCAGTTTGGCGTCGCCGATCCAATCGACAGTTGCACGCACCTCGTCGTAGATGGCTACCCACGCTTGGGCGCAGCGGTCGCTGTTAAGGTACCCGAACTGCACAAGGAATACCTATGAAAGAATACCAAGACACCGAAACTGGGATGATCTATGCGTTCGAGAACGACTACGGTCCTTTCACAGCGAATAACAGGAACATCCCTAAAACGCTCACGGCTACTGTCAAACCGAAGCCTGACGAATCTCATGTCTGGTACCAAAGTACCTGGGTCAAACAAGAGGATGCCCCGGCTGGCTATACGCCGCCAATATCGAGTGTCCCCTCGCACAACCCTGCGTGGATGGCTTATTTGCGTCCTTACAGTGCCGTCCATCGGGACGCCTCCTCGGGCCTGAACGTCACGCTAGACCAGATCAACGCGAACTCTTATGACGGAAGCAAGCTTGCTGAGGTGGTGACACAACTACCTCTCACGAACTCAACCGGAATTCCAGCTCTTGTTAGTTACGATGGGGCCATAGCAATTCCCCAATGTGACGACTTCCCTAGCCGGGTTGAAGGGGTAAAAAAGATCAACGAAATACTTTGCAGTCTGCTTCTAGGGGGCGTTCATGTTGAGGTACTTCACTCCGAAGACCTCGTTATTGGGACGTTGCACGATAAGAGCAGACTCTTTGCATTTACTCCATCACTACACACGACCCTTCGTTTGAACGGGGCTGCTTTGACAGATCGTTGCATTCCTTTGATGCACCCAAGAGTTCTCATGGTGGATGAGATGCTCAAGGCATTCCATCAGGGGCAACTGGTAATTCAATCAGTGACCACCTTCTCGCCGCTCTTTCTACTGAGTGGCTACACGGCAATGGTGTATCGGAATAACAGTGATGCACTCAATAACCTATGGATAGTCGTGGAGCAACTGACGGAGCATATCTGGAGAAATCAGTACATGAAGAGCAGGAGCAGCTTTCCTGCAACCGTTGCGCAGGCTCACGCGGCAGCTAATAAAGAGAGAAAACTTGGCCGCATTTCTACAAAGCACGAACTTCTGCACCTATCGACTATTTTTAGTACCAATTGCTTCCGAGCCCTCAACCTAGCAAGACTAAAGCGAAATGACCTTGCTCATGAAGGTATCGTGCCTGGCTCCGGCCTTATAGACCAGTTGTGGAGCGTGCTACCTGAACTAATCGAAATAGCCTCAGGGCATAAGTCTTTAGGCATCAGGCAATTAAGAGGTGGTGCGGTGGAGAATTGGGATAGTCCAGCAAGAACTGACTTTGAGGAATGGGTAAACCTTGCTAAGGCTCTTTAGCGAACCGATCGCCCTTGAAGTGTGGATGGTAGCCGACGGTACAGACGTGAGTTTATTTCCGAGGGGATTTCAAGCACCGAGCGACCCAATCGATAGGCAAATGTTATGTCCGGAAGAAAACAACATCATATTCCGCAGTCGTTTCAGCGAGGGTTTCTCTATTCTGAGAAATACGGACAGGTGTATGTTTACCGTTATGGCGGCACAAGCCATATCTCGTCAACAAAAGACGTGGCAGCACAACGAGATTTCTATTCCAAGCCAACGAATGACGGAAACCAGGAGTTGGATGACAAAATCACCGAATACGAGTACCGGTTAGATTTTTTATTACGGGCGTTACGCTCTATCGAGATTGGTGCAGAGGCAAGCGCTAACGTCGCGGCAGAGGTAATTGCTCATCTGACACCACGCGGGAAAAACGTACGTCGCATGTTTGAACATTTGCCTACTAGACTTATAGCAGCTGTATCAGAAGTTGTATCCGATGAGGAAGCATTCACTCACCTGTTAGGTTTGGAAGAGCCAACGCCAAATGAAACGTGGAACAAGCAAGTTGTGGCGAGCATTGATAGAAAACCGAAGCTCACTCAAGCTATAGAACTTATCCTTGCTCAGACAAAAATACCTAAGTCATTGTTAGATAGGATATTGTTCATGTGGACGAAAGAACACATTTTGTGGGGAGGCAGTCCAATTCCTGAGCAATTTCAACAAGCGTTTTCTATATATCTTTCCCGTATCAACTGGATGGCCAGTGAAAATCATAAAAAGATGTTGAATGCTGGGCTCGTTGCTGAACCCAGAAAGCAAGCCTTGGAAAAGCTTATATGGCATGTGTGCCCCGCACCGTCAGAAGGCGCAATAATGCCAGACTGTATCGCACTTGGTTTTGATGAAGATGAAGACAAGTTTCTCCCCTACATAATGACATCGAGGATTACCTCCGTCGTCATGCCCTTAACATCAGAAAAACTGCTTGTAGGGGTCCGCGCAGGATGTAATGCTCCCAACCTTTCCGCTTTTAATCATGACGCATCGGAGTGTAGCGACGAACTTTTTATTGCATCAACAGCGAACTATGCCGACTTAGGTCAAAACATCGGAAAACGGTGGAAAGACAAGATGGATTCTATTGTTCAAGATGCTTTTAGAAGCCTTAAGTCGTACCAAAATTACAAAAACACAGAGCCTGTCACGGCCGCCCCTACACCATTTTCCCCTTACCAGCTTACTTTTATTGGCTGGCTCACAGAAGAAGACGTCGCCCCTGTCAGCGGAACTGTGCAAACCATTGTCGAAAAACTACGTCAGCGCTTGGATTTAAAGAGACTTGAAGGCATCACATTCACATCGGAATTTGGCCAGGCACTTACGGAAACCGAGCGCGGCTTTGACTCCGACAAAACACCGGAAGGGATTCCCGACCACATTGCACAAGGAGCCGCTGCCATCCTTATTATGCGGGATGGAGAACTTAGGGTACGTATCGTGCTCAATAAAGCCTATGCCCTATCGTTAGTTGGCGAAAACATGCAAGATGCAAGCGTGGCGCTGCATCTTATCGTATCGGGTTTATCATTTACCCATACAGTCAACCAGTTCGAGAACACACTACCTAAATTTTTACTGGAACCCGTGTCTATGAATGACTATGACGCGGTACTACATTGCGCCCTTCGCAAGGCGCTGCGTGCTTACCGTTACGCCTACGACAGTGCGGAATTTGGGGCTGAGGATTTGTTTGAGCAAGAATTCTCAAATTACCTTATAAGAGCTCTTGACCTTGCCTATTCCCATATTTCCCAAGCAAAAGTCGCGCACACTGCGGACAGCGACCATCCCAAGTTGTTTCATGCCGTTCATAGTGCTGCAACTAATATCTTGATTGAAGCGGCCAAACTGATTGGGCATCTGCACGGCACGGGTAAACCAGCTTTGCCTGCCCCGGAATCTGCGGTGGGAGCTACGATAATGGCACGGGAGCTTACTGGATGGTTCAATGTGTTTGCTTATGATCTGCAACGGTTCTGGCGGAAAGAGGCCTGGACACGCAAAGACCTTTACGCGCTCAACATCCATGTCGAACGATTGCTTTGGCCGTACCGTATCTTTCTTTACCCTGCGGATAACGGGCAAGGAATGATTCTGTCGCTGTAAGGCAGCTAATACTCAATTGGGAAATTACTATCAGAGTTACCGTCTGCTATGGGTCGAGGCTGTGTGGAAACGCGTCAGGCACTTGATACGAACTAATTAAGCCCACATAAACGACGGATTGATTAGTTCGGCCTGCATGACACAATCGAGTCATTGACGAGTGTGGGAGCTACGAAG
>JBARWC010000075.1:0-12284 GCA_049646585.1 Burkholderiaceae bacterium
ACCCCCGCCTGCGCGAAGCGGCCGCCACCGTGGCCGCCGAAATGTATCTGGACCAGAATCGTCCGCAAGACGCATTGGTGCTGCTGCAACCCTTGCAGGATGCCAATTCGCGCTATTTCCATGCCACGCGGCTGCTGCTGCGCGCGCATCGCCAATTGCGAAACGACGACAGGGTCTACGAACTGACGCGCTTGCTGGCGCGCCGGGGCGTGCTTGAAAAATCCGAGGCCTCGCAGCTTATCGAAACCTCTGTCGCTGCCCGCTTGCAGGCCGGCGGCCCGGACGGCTACAAGGCCATCTGGAACGATTTGAAAGCCGACGAGCGCACGCTGCCCGATATTGCCCTGGCCGGAGCCGCCATTCAGCAATCGCAAGGCCATATCGACGAGGCCTCGCGCATACTCGAGGCCGCCTTGCAAGTGCGCCTGGAGCCGCGCCTGCTCAATGCCTATTCGCAATGCCCGCCCGATCACGTTGCGCGCCGCCTCAGCAAGGCCGAGTCCTGGCTCAAGTCCAATCCCGACGATTCTTCTTTGTTGGCGGCGCTGGGCAATCTTTGCCTGACCGGCGAGCTGTGGGGGCAGGGCGAGCATTATCTGCTGCGCAGCATGAAGATACGCAGCGACATGCGCATCCATGCCTTGCTGGGCAATCTGTACGACCGCCTGGGCCGGGCCGACGACGCGGCCAGGCATTGGCGCTTGGCCTCCAGTGTGGCCGGTGTCCTGCCCACGCTGCCGGCCAACAAAGCCTTGCCCGCCGCCGACATGCGCGGCGATCCCACTCTGATCGACGTCGCGCGCCTGCCGCAGGCGCGCGTGCTGCACGACATGGCGGCGCCGGTGGCGGCCAGTGCGGCGGGTTTTGCCGATGACGAATTCGGCGATCCGCTGACGGCATCCGTTCAGGCGCCGCAGCCGATGGCGCCCGGCGTTTCTTCCGCCGCCGCGGGCGACAGCGTGCTGGACGAATATTTTGACAGCGCGCCGATTCCGGGCGTCGACGTATCCCAGACCTCCGACCGCCCGGCGCGAGGGCGCGACCGGGGTTAACCCTTTTCTTACATCCATATCCATTAAGGTTAGAACCTAGCATGAGCTTAGACCGCGTACCCGCCGGCGACAAACTGCCTGAAGAATTCAACGTCATCATCGAGATTCCCATGAATGCGGACCCGGTCAAGTACGAAGTCGACAAGGACTCGGGCTGCGTATTCGTCGATCGCTTCATGCTGACCGCCATGCATTACCCCTGCAATTACGGCTACATTCCACAAACCATTTCCGACGACGGCGACCCCGTGGACGTGTTGCTGCTGGCCCCTTTCCCCATCCAGGTGGGCGCGGTGATCCGTTCGCGCGCCATCGGCGTGTTGCACATGGACGACGAAGCGGGCGGCGACGCCAAGCTGCTGGCCGTTCCGGCGGATAAGCTGTATCCTCCCTACCGCAACATCAAGAGCCCGGATGATTTGCCGGCTGAAGAGCTGGCCCGCATCCAGCACTTCTTCGAGCACTACAAAGACCTGGAAAAAGGCAAGTGGGTAAAAGTAAAAGGTTGGGACGGCGTGGAAGCCGCCCGCAAGGAAATCACCGAGGGCGCTGAGCGCTACGCTAAAGGAAACAAGTAATGGCAACAACCGTCATTCCGGCTCTGCCGGTCGCCGCTTTGCAAGTCGCCGGCTCCGACGCCGTCTTCCCCGTGCGCCGTGTGTATTGCGTGGGCCGCAACTATGCCGAGCACGCCAAGGAAATGGGCTTTACGGGCCGCGAAGATCCCTTCTTCTTCTGCAAGCCCGCCGACGCGCTGGTCAATGTGGCCGACGGCCAGACCGGCACCATGCCTTATCCCCCCAAGACTTCAAATCTGCACTACGAAATCGAACTGGTCGTGGCGCTGGACAAGGGCGGCCGCAATCTGACGGTCGAGCAGGCCGCTGCTTGCGTGTGGGGCTATGCCATCGGCCTGGACATGACGCGCCGCGACCTGCAGGGCGAGGCCAAGAAGCTGGGCCGGCCCTGGGAAGTGGGCAAGGGCTTCGACCAGTCCGCGCCCATCGGGCCTTTGCACCCGCGCCAGAAGGTCGGCACGCTGGAGTCCGGCGCCATTTCGCTGGGCGTGAACGGCACCGTCAAGCAGTCCAGCGACCTGTCGCAGATGATCTGGAATATCGCCGAATCCATTTCCTATCTGTCCGGGCTGTTCGAGCTTAAAGCCGGCGACATCATCTTCACCGGCACGCCCGAAGGCGTGGGCCCCGTCGTGGCCGGCGACACCATGGTCGGCGCGGTCGCGGGACTGGGCGAGCTGCATGTAAAGGTCACCGATCCCCTGTAAGATACCGGCGCTACAACCACGATAATAAGGAATCCGCCATGAGCACAAAAATCCTGGCTTCACTGGCCTTGTTGGGCTGCCTGCTGATGGCAGGCTGCGCCAATACGGTTGCCGGCGCGGGCGAAGACATCAGCAACGTCGGCCACGCCATCACCAAGTCCACGAAGTAAATCTTGTAAAGCAGGCGTTACACGAAAAGCCCCGTTCATTGGAACGGGGCTTTTTTATTCATGCGCATTCACGAAACTGTCATTTCAGATTAATCCCCCCGTCATACGCGCTTTCTAAGATGCAGGGCATCGAACGGCGGCATTCCGCCCGACTTCTTGGGAAAAGCATATGAACTCAGTCATCCGCGTCGAAGGCCTGGATAAAAGCTTTGGCGGCAAACAGGTTCTCTTCAACCTGGGCCTTGCCGTGCAGCCGGGCGAAATGGTCGCCTTGATCGGCGCGTCCGGTTCGGGCAAATCCACCTTGCTGCGCCACTTGGCCGGCCTGGCATGCGGCGACCGCGACAATGCGAGCTCCATACAGGTGCTCGGGCAGCCCGTGCAGGCCGCCGGCCGCCTGAACAGCCAGGTTCGCCGCCTGCGGGCCGACATCGGCTACATCTTCCAGCAGTTCAACCTGGTGGGGCGCCTTAGCGTGTTGGGCAATGTGTTGCTGGGCCACCTGGGCCGCATACCGCGCTGGCGCGGCTCGCTGGGCCTGTTCAGCGCCGAGGAAAAAGCCCGCGCCATGGCGGCGCTGGAGCGCGTCGGCCTGGCCGAGTACGCGCATCGCCGCGCGTCCACCTTGTCGGGCGGCCAGCAGCAGCGCGTAGCCATAGCCCGCGCCTTGAGCCAGCGGGCCGAAGTGATCCTGGCCGATGAGCCCATCGCCTCGCTGGACCCCGAGTCGGCGCGCAAGGTCATGGACATCCTGGCCGACATCAACGAACGCGACGGCAAGACCGTGGTGGTCACCCTGCATCAGGTCGACTACGCGGCCCGCTATTGCGAACGCGTGGTGGCGCTGAAGTCGGGCCGGATTCATTTCGACGGCTCGGTCGACGCCTTGAGCGGCCCCTTCCTCAACGAGCTGTACGGCGGCGATCTGGACCCGTCCTTGCTGTTTTCCGAGTCGGCCCAGAAACGCGCTTCCTCGCGTGGAATTTCCCTAGTCGCAGCCTGATCGCGCATTCGCGGTTCAGGCGGCTTTTTATCCGGCTTGCACTGGCAGGCCCATGAAGCACCATCTGGAGTATCACTATGTTCAAGAACATGCATAAAGCCATCGTGGCAACGGCTTTGGCCGGCACCGCCCTGTGCGGCGCCGTGAATGCGCAGGAGCTCAAGGAACTGAACTTCGGCATTATTTCGACCGAGTCTTCGCAGAATCTGAAGGCCAACTGGGAGCCCTTCCTGGCCGAGATGAGCAAGCAGACCGGCATGAAGGTCAAGGCCTTCTTTGCCCCCGACTATGCCGGCATCATCCAGGGTATGCGTTTCAACAAGGTGGACGTGGCCTGGTACGGCAACAAGTCCGCCATGGAGGCGGTGGACCGCGCGGGCGGCGAAATTTTCGCCCAGACCGTGGCCTCGGACGGCGCTCCCGGCTATTGGAGCCTGCTGATCGCGCACAAGAGCAGCCCCTTGAACTCGGTGGATGACATGCTGAAAAATGCCAAGGACCTGACCTTCGGCAACGGCGACCCCAACTCGACCTCGGGCTACCTGGTTCCCGGCTACTACGTGTTCGCCAAGAACAATGTCGAAGCCACCAAAATCTTCAAGCGCACCCTGAACGCCAGCCACGAAGTGAATGCATTGAGCGTGGCCAACAAACAGGTCGACGTGGCCACCTTCAACACCGAGGGGATGGAGCGCCTGCGCGCCACCAACCCTGCCAAGGTGGAAGAGCTGAAGGTCATCTGGAAGTCGCCCCTGATTCCCGCCGACCCCATCGTATGGCGCAAGAACCTGCCTGAAGCGACCAAGCAGAAGATCCAGGGTTTCTTCACCAGCTACGGCGCCAATGCGAAGGAACTGGCCGTGCTGGCCGGCCTGCAATGGGGCAAGTTCCGCGCTTCCGACAACGATCAGTTGCTGCCCATACGCCAGCTTGAACTGTTCAAGCAGCGCAGCCAGATCAGTGCCGACAGCACGCTGAGCCCCGCCGACAAGCAGGCCAGGCTTGCCGAGATCGACGCCGGCCTGCAAAAGCTGACGGCGCGCATGGACGAGCTGGCAAAGAAAGTGGCCATCGCCAAGTAAGCAAACAAGAAGGGCGCGACCCGCGCAGCGTTATCGCGGGCCGCCCATACGCGTATCGGAAACATAAAGATGAGCACACTTGCGTCTGCGTCCGGCCACGGCCATACACCGGATCAGGGCCGTTCATGGCTGCAATGGCTGGGCTGGGGCCTGCTGGCCCTTATCCTGGGCTGGTCCTGGAACGGCGCGGAAATGAATCCGGCCATGCTGTGGCGGGATGCCGACAACATGCGGGTATTCCTGGCCGATTTCTTTCCGCCCGACTTCCGCCACTGGAGGCTGTACCTGAGCGAAATGCTCATCACCGTGCAGATCGCCGTCTGGGGTACGGCCCTGGCCATCGTCTGTTCGATTCCCCTGGGCATCCTGTGTTCCGAGAACATTGCGCCGTGGTGGATATGCCAGCCCGTGCGGCGCGTCATGGACGCTTTCCGCTCCATCAACGAAATGGTCTTCGCCATGCTGTTCGTCGTGGCGGTGGGCCTGGGGCCTTTCGCCGGCGTGATGGCGCTGTTCATCGGTACCACGGGCGTGCTGGCCAAGCTGTTCGCCGAAGCCGTCGAAGCCATAGACCCCGGCCCCGTGGAGGGCGTGCGCGCAACGGGCGCCAGCTCCTTGCAGGAGGTCATCTTCGGCGTCATACCGCAGGTGCTGCCTTTGTGGATTTCGTATTCGCTGTACCGCTTCGAGTCGAACGTGCGTTCCGCCACCGTGGTCGGCATGGTCGGTGCGGGCGGCATAGGCGTTACCTTGTGGGAAGCCATACGCGGATTCCAGCTGGCCCAGACCTGCGCCATCCTGATCATCATCATCGCCGCCGTCAGCGCCATCGACATCGTATCGCAGCGCCTGCGCAAGCATTTCATTTGAACCTTGAAGGCAAGGGGCTGGAACGCCCCTTTATTGGATATGGACTTGTCTAGACAGGAAGTGCCTCGCTATATGGAACTGGCCGACGTGCTGCGCGGCGAGCTTGGCGGCTACGGCAGCGGCGACTACCTGCCTTCCGAGTCGCGGCTGGCGCAGCGCTTCGGCGTGAACCGCCATACCTTGCGGCGCGCGGTGGATGTGCTGATCGCCGAAGGCAGCGTGTTGCGCCGCAAGGGGCGCGGCACTTGCGTGCTGCCCGGGCCCATCGTTTATCCGGTAAGCGCCGCCAGTGCCTACAGCAGGACGCTTTCCGGCATGGGCTTGAGCCTGCAGGCCGTCTTGCTGGCCCGGCGCCGGCGGCCGGCTCGGGCGGACGAAACCCGCGAGCTGGCGCTGGCCGGGGATGAAGCCGTGCTGGAGTTCCAGACCCTGCGCCTGCTGGACGAGCAGCCCATCAGCCTGATCGCGCATTGCTTCGCCGTCAGGCACGAAGCGCTGCTGCAGGGCTATGGCGGAGGGTCGATGCGACAGCACCTGGAAGACCGCGGCGTCAGGCTCAAGCGGGTCTCCACCCTGATCGGCGCCCGCGCGCCCACGCAAGGCGACGCCGCCCAACTGCTTATGCCCAGGCACACCCCCGTGCTGAGCATACGAACGCTTTCCAGCGATGGGACGGGTGCGCCTTTCGAGCTGGCCAGCTCGATCACCCGTGCCGATCGTTTCACTTATCACATCATTTCTGGAGAACAACATGAGGATTGAAGAGGGCGCGAATGCCGCCGTCGGGCAGCGCCAGCGCTGGATGCGCATCCTGGCGCGCGCCGGCGGCCGGCTGCGGGACTATGGCAGCGAACTGCGCCAGCCCGGGCACCGCTACATACGGCCCGCCGAGACCGGCATGGTGATGGTGCGCGGCCGCACGGGTGGCAGTGGCGCGCCGTTCAACCTGGGCGAAATGACGGTGACCCGCTGCGTCGTGCAGTTGGCCGACGGCAGCATGGGCTATAGCTATGTGGCGGGCCGCAGCAAACCGCATGCGGAACTGGCGGCCCTGGCCGATGCGCTGCTGCAAGGCCCGCAAGCGCCGCGCTGGATGGTGCTGGTGGATGAGCTGGAGCGCGAGCAGGCGGCCGCGCGCGCGGACAGGGCGGCCCAAAGCGCTGCCACCAAGGTGGATTTCACGACGCTGGTTCGAGGAGAAGACTGATGCGCGACCAATTACTGTTGCCGGCCATGCCGGATCCGGTCTCGGCCATGCAGAAGGTGTTCCGGCTGGCGCTGGGTGCCATGGCGGAGCCCGGCACCCTGCACGAAGTGGAAGCGGTGCCACGGCTGGACAGCCTGGCGCCTTCCACCTATGCGCTTTGCCTGACGCTGCTGGATGCCGATACTCCGGTATGGGTCGCGCCGTCGCTGGATACGCCGGCACTGCGCGCCAACCTGGCCTTCCATTGCGCCTGCCCCGTAACACAATCGCGCGAGGAAGCCGCCTTTGCCTTGCTGGGCGTGGACGACCTGGACGATCTGTCCGGCTTCAACGATGGTAGCGACAGGGACCCGGACTTGTCATGCACGCTGCTGGTTCAGTTGGACAGCATGGAGGGCGGTGTGGCCACGACCTGGCGGGGGCCGGGGATATTGGGCAGCCGCGCCTTGCAATTGCCGGTGCCGGCCGGCTTCTGGCGGCTGCGCAAGCAGTACGCGTTTCCCAAAGGGCTGGATGTCTTTTTTACCGCCGGACAGCAGCTTGCGGGCTTGCCTCGCAGCACGCAGGTGCAGCCGGCCGTTCAAGGAGTGATCTGATATGTACGTAGCCGTAAAGGGTGGCGAAAAAGCCATCGACAATGCCCATGCCATGCTGGCGCGCAAGCGCCGCGGTGACGCGTCCATACCTGCCTTGACCGTGGAGCAGATACGCCAGCAGATGCCTTTGGCCGTCGCACGCGTGATGGGCGAGGGTTCGCTGTTCGACGAAGAGTTGGCGGCGCTGGCCATCAAGCAGGCGGCCGGCGATCTGGTGGAAGCCATCTTCCTTCTGCGGGCCTATCGGACCACGCTGCCGCGCTTTCTGGGCAGCCTGCCTTTGCAGACGGAGTCCATGGACATAGAGCGCCGCATATCGGCCACCTTCAAGGACTTGCCGGGCGGCCAGCGCCTGGGGCCCACCTTCGACTACACCCACCGTCTGCTGGATTTCGCCTTGCTGGCCGATGGCGCCGTGCCCATGCCGGGCGCCGACGCCACGCAGCTTGAGCAGGCTTGCCCGCGGGTGATGGACATGCTGGCCGAGGAAGGCCTGGTGGCCAGGGAAGTGGACAGGGGCGGGGCGGTGCCCGACATCACCCGCGAACCGCTGGACTTTCCCGCCAATAGGGCGCAGCGCCTGCAAGCGCTGGCGCGCGGCGACGAGGGATTCCTGCTGGCCATGGCGTATTCCACGCAGCGCGGCTATGGCCGCAACCACCCCTTTGCGGGCGAGATACGCATCGGCCTGGTGGAGGTATGGATAGAGCCCGAAGAGCTGGATTTCCCTGTGTCGCCGGGCGACATCGAAGTCAGCGAGTGCGAAATGATCAATCAATTCGTGGGCAGCAAGAGCCAGCCGGCGCAGTTCACCCGGGGCTATGGCCTGGCTTTCGGCCATGCCGAGCGCAAGGCCATGGGCATGGCCCTGGTCGACCGCGCTTTGCGCACGGCCGAGTATCAGCAGGACATCGTATCGCCCGCCCAGCAAGAGGAGTTCGTGCTGATGCATTGCGACAACGTCGAGGCGGCCGGCTTTGTTTCCCACTTGAAGCTGCCGCACTACGTCGACTTCCAGTCGGAACTGGATCTCATACGCAAGCTGCGGCGCGCCTCGGCGGACGAGGCGCAACTGGACGAGGAAAAAATAGCATGAGCAGCATGAATCACGACGCGGCAGCGGCGACCGAGCCGGGCTACAACTTCGCCTACCTGGACGAGCAAACCAAGCGCGGCCTGCGGCGCGGCCTGCTCAAGGCCGTGGCCATTCCGGGCTATCAAGTGCCTTTCGGCGGGCGCGAAATGCCCCTGCCTTACGGCTGGGGCACGGGCGGCATGCAGGTGACCGCCGCCATACTGGGCAGCGACGACGTGCTGAAAGTCATCGACCAGGGGGCGGACGACACCACCAACGCGGTGTCGATACGGCGGTTCTTCGTGCGCACCGCCGGCGTGCAAACCACCGAACGCACGGACCAGGCCAGCATCATCCAGACCCGCCACCGCATTCCCGAAACCGCCTTGCGGGCTGGGCAGATCATGGTTTTCCAGGTGCCCATACCCGAGCCGCTGCGCTTCATCGAGCCGTCGGATTCGGTAACCCGCAGCATGCATGCGCTGAACGACTACGGCGTCATGCACGTGAAGCTGTATGAAGACATCGCCCGCTACGGCCATATCGCCACCACTTACGCCTATCCGGTGATGGTGGGCGAGCGCTACGTGATGGACCCGTCGCCCATTCCCAAGTTCGACAACCCCAAGCTGAATATGAGTCCCGCCCTGATGCTGTTCGGCGCCGGCCGCGAGAAGCGCCTGTACGCCGTGCCCCCCTATACCCAGGTAAGCAGCCTGGACTTCGAGGATCACCCCTTCGAGCTGCCCGTCTGGGAGCACAACTGCGCTTTCTGCGGCAGCGGCGATTCCTACCTGGACGAGCTGATCGTGGACGACGCGGGCACGCGCCGCTTCGTGTGTTCGGACACCGACTACTGCGGCCAGCGTCGCGCCGAGCAGGAGGCCGCGCTATGACCGCCTTGCTATCGGTACGCGACCTGACCTTGCTGTATGGGCCCGAGAAGGGCTGCCAGAGCGTCAATTTCGACCTGCATCCCGGCGAAGTGCTGGGCATAGTCGGCGAATCGGGTTCCGGCAAATCGACCTTGCTGAGCGTGCTGTCGGGGCGCAGCGCGCCCGACCGCGGCACCGTCGTCTATCGCGACAAGGATGACGGGCACACCGACATCTACCAGGCCAGTGAAGCCTATCGGCGCACCTTGCTGCGCACGGAATGGGGCTTCGTCGAGCAGAACCCGCGCGACGGCTTGCGCATGAGCGTGTCGGCCGGCGCCAACATCGGCGAAAGGCTGATGGCCCAGGGCGTGCGCCATTACGGCCGCTTGCGCCAAGCCAGCCTGGAATGGCTGGCGCACGTGGAGATCGACGCCCAGCGCATCGACGACCTGCCGCGCACCTTTTCCGGCGGCATGCAGCAGCGTTTGCAGATCGCCCGCAACCTGGTGTCGGGGCCGCGCCTGATCTTCATGGACGAGCCCACCGGCGGCCTGGACGTATCCGTGCAGGCGCATTTGCTGGACCTGCTGCGCGGCCTGGTGCGCGAACTGCAGCTGGCGGTGGTCATCGTTACCCACGACCTGGCCGTGGCGCGCCTGCTGGCCGACCGGCTGATGGTCATGCGCCGCTCGCGCGTCGTGGAAGCCGGCCTGACCGATCAAATACTGGACGATCCGCAGCACGCCTACAGCCAACTGCTGGTGTCGTCCGTTCTACAGCCTTGAGGTGAATACGATGGAAGTTGTGATGGAAGTAAAAGGGCTGGCCAAGGAGTTCGTTCTGCATCAGCAGCACGGCGTGGTCCTGAACGTGCTGCGCGGCCTGGACTTTGCGCTGATGCCTGGCGAATGCCTGGTGCTGCACGGCCGCTCGGGCGCGGGCAAGTCGACCTTGCTGCGCACCTTATATGGCAATTACCTGCCGGCCTGCGGCAGCATACGCCTGCGTCACGAGGGTGAGATGCTGGAAATGGTGGGTGCCGAGCCGCGCCAGACCCTGGCCGTGCGCCGCGCCACATTGGGCTACGTCAGCCAGTTCCTGCGCGTGATCCCGCGCGTCAGCTGCCTGAACGTGGTCATGGAGCCGGCGCTGGCGCGCGGCTGGGCAGAGGCCAAGGCCAGGACGCGGGCCATGGAACTGCTGGACCGCCTGGGCATACCCGAGCGCCTGTGGAGCCTGGCGCCCGGCACCTTTTCGGGCGGAGAGCAGCAGCGGGTGAATATCGCCCGCAGCTTCATCGTGCCCTGGCCCGTGCTGCTGCTGGACGAGCCCACGGCCTCGCTGGACGACGCCAACAGCGCCGTCGTGCTGGAGCTCGTCGCCCAGGCCAAGGCGGCCGGTTCGGCTCTTATCGCCATCTCGCACGATGGCAAGACACGCGATTCGATGGCGGATCGCTACCTGGACATGACACCGAAGGAGCTGGCGCATGCAAGCTGAACAGATATTCACCAATGCCCGCGTGGTAACTGGCAGCGAAGTATTCCTGGGCGCGGTCGCCGTGCGCGACGGCCTGATCCACGACGTAAGCCCGGGCGGCAGCCGCTTGCCGCAGGCCCAGGACCTGGAAGGCGACTACCTGATGCCCGGCCTGGTCGAGCTGCATACCGACAATCTGGAAAAGTACATGAACCCGCGTCCGGGCGTGGACTGGCCTTCGGAGTCGGCCGTGCTGGCGCACGATGCGCAAATCGTGTCGGCCGGCATCACCACCGTATTCGACGCGCTGTCCATCGGCGAGGTCAACCCCAAGGGCAACCGTCTGCGCCAACTGCCCGTCATGCTGCAGGCCATCACCCAGGCCGAACAACAAGGCCATACGCGGGCCGAGCACCGCCTGCACCTGCGCTGCGAGCTCAGCCATGAAAAGACGCTGGACATCTTCAACGAGCTGGTCGAAAGCCCCCTGGTGCAACTGGTGTCCGTCATGGACCATTCGCCGGGCCAGAGGCAATTCGTGAAGTTCGAAAAGTACCGCGAGTACTACCAGGGCAAATACCATTTGAATGATACCGAGATGGAGGCCTTCATCGAACAGCAGGTCGAGAACTCGCGCCGCTACAGCGACAACTATCGGCGCTCCATCGTGCACGAATGCCGCGAACGCCGCCTGTCGGTGGCCAGCCACGACGACGCCACGCCCGAGCACGCCCAGGAGTCGGCCGACTACGGCATGAGCATTGCGGAATTCCCCACCACGGTGGAGGCCGCCGCCCTTAGCCACAAGCTGGGCCTGAAGGTCTTGATGGGCGCGCCCAACATCGTGCGCGGGGGCTCGCATTCGGGCAACGTCGCCGCCGCCGAGCTGGCGGACCATGGCGTGCTGGACATCCTGTCCAGCGACTACTACCCGGCCAGCCTGCTGCAGGCGGCGCGCATATTGTCCGAAGAAGGCCAGGGCTACGACCTGCCCAAGGCCGTGGCGGCCATCAGCCTGGCGCCGGCCCGGGCCGCCGGGCTGGACGACCGCGGGGAAATCCGCAGCGGCTTGCGCGCCGACCTGCTGCGCGTGGGCGCGCACGGCAAGCAGTTCGTGGTGAATCAGGTGTGGCGCGGCGGCCGCCGGGTGTTCTGATGGCGGGCCGGCTTATTTACCTGATGGGGCCTTCGGGCTCGGGCAAGGACACCGTGCTGGAAGGGCTGTCCCACCTGATGGGCCAGGGCTGCTACCTGGCTCCGCGCGTGGTGACCCGGCCCCATACGGATACCGAGCGCGGCTCGATATCCGTCTCGGCCGACGAGTTCGCCGGCATGGAGTCCTGCGGCCTGTTGGCCATGGCCTGGCAGGCCAACGGCCTGGCCTACGGCGTGCCGCGCGACATCAACGACAGGCTGGTGGCGGGCTGCGACGTGCTGGTCAACGGCTCGCGCCAGTACCTGCCCGAAGCGCGCAAGCGCTACCAGGACCTGGTGCCCGTGCTGCTGTGCGTGGACGAAGGGCAGTTGGTCCAGCGCCTGCATGCGCGCGGCCGCGAAAGCGGCGAACAGATCCGGGCCAGGCTGGCC
>JBARWC010000076.1:0-12721 GCA_049646585.1 Burkholderiaceae bacterium
CAGCAGCGGCGACAGCAGAGGCCCTTCTAGGTGATGAATGGGAATGGCGGGCAGGCCACGGGCCCAGGCAAAGGACTGGGCCACGCTGGCGCCCACCAGCAGGGCGCCGGCCAGGCCCGGGCCCGCCGTGTAGGCCACCGCGTCGATCTGCTCGATAGCCACGCCCGCCTTGTCCATGACTTCGCGCGTCAGGGGAAGAACGCGCCGGATATGGTCGCGCGAAGCCAATTCGGGCACGACGCCGCCGTACTCCCGGTGCATGGCGATCTGGCTGTGCAGGGCATGGGCCAGCAGGCCTTTTTCAGTGCAAACCAAGGCCACGCCCGTTTCGTCGCAGGAGCTTTCAAAACCGATAATTATCATGGGCGCTAGTGTACCGCCTGCAAAACGGACTTAGAATTCAGGCTTCGATTATTGCTTGTTCCTTGCACACTATCCATTATTTTTCCGGGGAAGGAAATGCTCGAACGATTATTCCAGTTGCGCGAACACGGTACGTCGGCCCGCAGCGAAATACTGGCCGGCATCACGACGTTTCTGACGATGTCCTACATTATTTTCGTCAACCCGGACATCCTGTCGAACACCGGCATGGACAAGAGCGCCGTCTTCGTCGCCACCTGCCTGGCGGCGGCGCTGGGCACCCTGATCATGGCCCTGGTGGCCAACTGGCCCATAGGCCTGGCGCCGGGCATGGGCCTGAACGCCTTTTTCGCCTTCACCGTGGTGGGCGCCATGGGTTACAGCTGGCAGCAGGCGCTGGGCGCGGTGTTCATCTCCGGCGTGATCTTCGTGGTGCTGACCCTGACGGGGATACGCTCCTGGCTGATCGACGGCATACCCCATTCGCTGCGCTCGGCAATTGCCGCCGGCATAGGCCTGTTCCTGGCCATCATCGCCCTGGGCAGCTCGGGCATCGTGGTGGCCAACCCGGCGACCAAGGTGGCGCTGGGCGACCTGACGTCGGCGCCGGCCCTGTTCGCGATACTGGGCTTCTTCATCATTGCCGCCCTGGACGCGCTGAAGGTCAGGGGCGCCATACTCATAGGCATCCTGGTCGTCACGGTGCTGTCCATGCTGACCGGCAACAGCCAGTTCTACGGCGTGTTCTCGGTGCCGCCCAGCCTGGCCCCCACCTTCTTCCAGCTGGACATCCTGGGCGCCCTGCACACCGGCTTCGTCCACGTGATCCTGGTCCTCGTCCTGGTCGAGGTCTTCGACGCCACCGGGACCATGATAGGCGTCGCCACGCGCGCCAACCTCATCCAGGAAGGCAAGCCCAACCGTCTGGGCCGCGCCCTGCTGGCCGACAGCTCGGCCATTGTCGCCGGCTCCTTCCTGGGCACCAGCAGCACCACCGCCTACATTGAAAGCGCCGCCGGCGTCCAGGCGGGCGGACGCACCGGCCTGACCGCGCTGACCATCGCCGTGCTGTTCCTGCTGTCCCTGTTCCTGGCCCCGCTGGCCGGCTCGGTGCCCGCTTACGCCACCGCCCCCGCCCTGCTGTACGTGGCCGGCCTGATGCTGCGCGAGATCACGCAGATCGACTGGAACGACATCACCGAAGCTACGCCGGCGGCCCTGGCGGCCATCGTCATGCCCTTCACCTATTCCATCGCCAACGGCCTGGCCTTCGGCTTCATCAGCTACGTGGTGCTGAAAGCCATCACCGGCAAGTTTCGCCAGATCCACCCCGCCACCCTGCTGGTGGCGGTCCTGTTCGTGATCAAGTATGCGTTCTTCCCAGAGTGATGTTGTTACCCCCACCTCACGGCCTGCATGCCGTTCGGATTCTCCAGGCACAAGGCAGTCCATTGGGACTGCCCTGTGTCCAGGATCATCCCACGCTGCACGGGCTCACGCCCGCTTGCTGTCCACCTCGCGGCCTGCATGCCGCTCGGATTCGCCAGGCAGGCGGCTGGAAATGCCTGTACACTGGAAGCTCACATCCAGTTAGAACAAATAAGCGGCTGCTTCAGCCGCTTATTCATTTCAGGGGTATCTATGAGCACCATCGATTTGAACAAAGACACCTTCCAGACGGCCATACAGGAAAGCAAGCCGCTGATCGTGGACTTTTGGGCGCCATGGTGCGGGCCGTGCCGCAATTTCGCGCCCGTCTTCGACGCCGCCTCCGAGCAGCACGATGACGTCACTTTTGCCAAAGTGAACACCGAGGAAGAACAGGAACTGGCCGCCGGGCTGGGCATACGCTCCATCCCCACCCTCATGGTCTTTCGCGAACGCGTCCTGCTGTTTTCCCAGCCCGGCGCGCTATCCGCCGGCCAGCTGCAGGAACTGATCACCCAGGTAAAGGATGTGGACATGGAACAGGTCCACGCGGAAATCGCCGCCCAGCAGAACGGCCAGGGCTAGTCGCCAGGCCCGCCGCAGGCCGGCTGCTCAAGCACCCGCCCGCGGGGTCGACCGGGCACAGGCCGCTGCAGCCGCCGGCTAAGACACCAGCAAGCCACGCATCAGGCCGGCCCAGGCGCCGCAACGGGCTGCCACAGCGCCCGGCCGCGCGTCAGGTCCGCCACCAGGGAGCCCAGTTCCTTCTCGCGGCTTCTGGGCAATGCCAGACGCCAGCTCACTCCCGAGCCGTCGAAGGACTCGTCAACGATGCGCGCATCGAAGGCGGCAAAACGGGACTGCACCAAGGCAATATCCGTAAAATCGCAACGGCAGTCCACAAAGACCTCGTCCACCAGCTCTACTTTGTCGGCCAGCCGAAGACACTGCGCCGCGACGCCGCCGTAGGCGCGCACCAGGCCGCCCGACCCCAGCTTGATTCCACCGAACCAGCGCAGCACCAGCACGGCGACCTGATCGCATTGCTGGCCTTCTATGGCCTGTAATATGGGGCGGCCCGCGGTACCGCCGGGCTCGCCGTCGTCATTGAAGCGGTATTCGCCGCCTATACGGTAGGCCCAGCAATTGTGCGTGGCATCGGGCGCGGCGTGCCGGGCAAAAAACTGCATGGCCTGGCCGGGGTCCCGAACGGGAAAGGCCAGGGCCGTGAAGCGGCTTTTCTTGATCTCTTCCTGGTGCGAGGCCAGGCCGGTCAAGGTGAAGGCCATGGCCGGCGCCGGTCAGGCTTCGATGCCGCGCGACGAAAGGTAGTCGTCGTAATTGCCCTGGTAGTCCAGGATTTCGCCGTCGGGCATGATTTCAATGACCCGCGTCGCCAGACCCGAGACGAATTCCCGATCGTGCGACACGAAGATCAAGGTGCCGGCATAGAGTTCCAGCGCAAACTGCAGGGACTCGATGGACTCCATGTCCAGGTGGTTGGTGGGCTCGTCCATCAACATGACGTTATGGCGGCCCAGCATCAGGCGGCCGAAGCTCATGCGGTTTTTTTCACCGCCCGACAATACCCGCACTTCCTTGTTGATGTCGTCGCCCGAGAACAGCAAGCGGCCCAGTACCGAGCGCATGGCCTGGTCGTCGTCGCCCGCCTGGCGGTAGTCGGACAGCCAGTCGAACAGGTTCTTGTCCGACTGGAACTGATCGGATACGTCTTGCGCCATATAACCCAGATCGGCGCTCTCCGACCATTTGACCGTTCCCGTATCGGGCGCCAGGTCGCCGGCCAGCATGCGCAGCAGCGTCGTCTTGCCCACGCCGTTGGCGCCGATGATGGCCACCTTCTGACCGGCTTCTATCATGGCCGAAAACGGCTTGATGACCGGCTTGTCGAAGGACTTGGAAATCGTTTCGATGGTGACCGCCAGGCGGTGCAGGACTTTGTTCTGCTCGAAACGTATGTATGGGTTCACCCGCGAAGACGGCTTGACCTCGACGGCGCTGGCCTTGATGCGGTCGATCTGCTTCAGGCGCGAGGTGGCCTGGCGGGCCTTGGACTTGTTGGCGGCGAAGCGGCGCACGAAGTCCTGCAGCTCGGCCACCCTTTCCTTGGCCTTGGCGTTGGCCGCGCTCTGGCGCTCACGCGCCTGCGTGGAAGCCAGCATGTAGTCGTCGTAATTGCCCGGATAGATGCGCAGTTCGCGGTAATCCAGGTCGGCCATGTGCGTGCACACCTGGTTCAGGAAGTGCCGGTCGTGGCTGATGATGATCATCGTGCTCTGGTAGCTGTTCAGCACGTCCTCGAGCCAGCGTATGGTGTTGATGTCCAGGTTGTTGGTGGGTTCGTCCAGCAGCAGGACGTCCGGGTTCGAAAACAGGGCCTGGGCCAGCAGCACGCGCAGCTTCCAGCCCGGCGCGATCTCCCGCATGGGAAGCTGATGCTGCTCGACGGGAATTTCCAGCCCAAGCAGCAGCTCGCCGGCCCGCGCTTCGGCGGTATAGCCGTCGTACTCCGAGAACTTGGCCTCGAGATCGGCGGCGTGCATGTAGTCGTCTTCGGTGGCGTCGGGGTTGGCGTAGATCGCATCCCTGTCCGTCATGACCCGCCACATTTCCTCGTGCCCCATCATCACGACGTCCAGCACGCGAATGTCTTCATAAGCGAACTGATCCTGCCGCAGCTTCCCCAGGCGTAGCCCGGGCTCCAGCGACACATTGCCGGCGCTGGGCTCCAGTTCGCCCCCGACGATTTTCATGAAGGTCGATTTGCCCGAGCCGTTGGCGCCGATCAGGCCGTAGCGGTTGCCGTCGCCGAACTTGACGCTGACGTTCTCGAAAAGAGGCTTGGCGCCGAACTGGATGGTTAGATTAGCGGTGGAGATCACTGGGTGGTTTTCGCGTTTAAGTAAGAGAACAAACCCAGTAGTTTAACAAGCCGGCTTTAAAAATGCTCTTGCAGCACCAGATGCGCCATGCCCTTCTCGGTGGCTATCCCGACCTTGCGGCCCACGGGCAGGGTCGCTTTCACCTTGACGTGGCCGTATGGCAGGCCGGTAACCACCGGCACCTTCACATGCGCGCGCAGCCAGGCCACAACGCTGGGTAGATCATAGCCCTGGTCGTTCTTCCCCAGCTTGTAATCGGTAAAACGCCCCAGCACGATAGCCTTCTGGCGGGCAAGAATGCCGGCATGCCAAAGCTGGGTCAGCATGCGCTCAATGCGGAAGGGATGCTCGGCGACGTCTTCCAGGAAGAGGATGCCGCCCCGGACCTTGGGCATATAGGGCGTGCCCACCAGCGAAGCGACCATGGCCAGGTTGCCCCCCCACAGCACGCCTCGCGCGTCGACGGCGTCGCTGTCGGTCGATTCGAAGCTAAGGATTTCCAGTTCGCCGCGCATGCTTTCGACAAACAGGTCGGCGGTCAGGTCGTCCATCTTGTCCCCGCCGAAATCGAACACCGCCGTCGGCCCGACATAGCTGCTAGCGCCGGTTTGCGCCAGCAGCGCCAGGTTGAAGGCCGTGAAGTCGCTTTGGCCGATGAATATCTTGCCGCTGTCGGCCACCGCCCGCCAGTCGATGAAAGGCAGCAGGCGGCTAAGCCCGTAACCGCCCCGCGTGGCCATGACGATGGGCCGCTTCTGTTTCAGCGAACGGGCGATGGCGGCCAGGCGCTGCTTGTCCGTCCCGGCGAAACGTTCATGCACGGCCAGCGCCGTGCGGTCGACGGCCGTCTTGAAACCCAGCTCGGCCAGCCTTGCGCCGGCCCGCTCCAGCGTTTTAGGGTCGGCCACCGCGCCGGAAGGAGAAATCAGGTAGATGCCGCCAGGCGCCGCATGCCCGTGGCCCGCGTGATGATGGCCGTCGTGAGGCTCGTGGTCGTGATGGTGATCGTGCGCGGCATGCGTCATGGTTCCGCCTGTGTTGACGTAATGAAATAAGGGAAATCGACGAACATATTAATACAAGCGCGGCGCGGCAAGCACTGGGGGCGACTGGCACCCCGCCGGCGGCGCGAACAGGAAGACGGCCCGCCGCCTGCGACAGCGCGGCCCGTCCTAAGCCGCGCCCTTGGGCTTGCCGCGCCGCTCGCGAAAAAAACGGCGCAGCATGTCGCCGCATTCCTCGGCCAGGACGCCGCCCGAAACCACCGTTCTGTGGTTCAGTTGCGGGCTTTCATGCACGCTCAACACGCTGCCGCAGGCGCCGGTCTTGGGGTCGGTGGCGCCATAGACCACCCGGTCCAGTCTGGCGTGCAGCATGGCTCCCATGCACATGGCGCAAGGCTCCAGGGTTACGAACAGGCTGGCGCCAGGCAGGCGATAGTTTTTCATCAAGGCGGCAGCCTGCCGCAAGGCGACGATCTCGGCGTGGCTGCTGGGGTCGTGGTCGCTGATGCTGCGGTTGTAGCCCAGGGACAAGACCTCGCCTTGCGCATCCAGGACCACCGCGCCCACCGGGACCTCTCCGGCCGCATAGGCCAACTGGGCCTGCTCCAGCGCCAGGCGCATGGCCGCCTCGTCGGACAGGCCACCGGCAAGGGGCCGCCGCAAGGCGTTCGGATCCGCAAAATCGCTCATAGAGGCTTCAACCGCGATAGATGCGGTTATTCAGGGCGATGCGGCCGGCCAGGCTTTCCACGGCTTCCTCCAGCCATTGGTAAAGCTCGGCCTGCTCGTCGTAGCGCGCCTGATTCAGGTTGGATACGCGCCCTTCCTGGATGAAGCCCCAGGCTCGGCTGCGCTTGTCGCGGTGCCTGGGATCCCAGACTCCGAAGGCCACGCCGCCCGAGCGCCGTATCAAGGAAAAGCAAGGAATGTCGGTATAACCGTCGCCGACGAATATCATCTGCTCGAACGGAATGCGCAGCTTGTCCTGGGGGATTTTCTTGTTGACCTCGAAGGGCTTGTTGCGCGAAGCCGCGCCCACTATGCCCTTCTGTATGTGGAACAGATACCGCGTCTTGTCGGTGAAGCTGACGACCCGTTTCGGAAAATGGATGGCGCCGGTATTGTCGTAGATGAATTCCGACGCCCAGATATCGGTGAATTCCTGCGCGATCGGCGTATGCCGGACCACGTCGCCGATGCCGCTGGAAATCAGGTAGAACTCCAGTTGCACCTGGGGATGCTGCTCTTTGACCATGGCGCGCAAGCGGCTGAACAGCGTGCGCACGCCATCATGCAAAGGCAGGCGCGCGCCCCACTGCACCAGGCGTTCGCGCGTGATGGGGCCGTGCACGCCGGACCGGGACAGCTCTATCATCTGGTACAGATAGGCCGGCACGGGGTCCCAATCATGCTCAAACAGCAAGGGCCCCACCTGGTCCTTCCAGAAACGCTCGACGTCCACGCCCATCTCGGCCAGAAAGCCGGTGGTGCTGTCGGGTGCCAGCGTATCGTCGAAATCGAATATCAGGGCAATTACATCGGACATGCAAGCTTCTCGCGGCATGGACCCAAGCTCGTCGCCTGTCGGGCCCTTGTATTGAACACCGGAAGTTTAACGCGATTGCGGCCCATGCCCGCCAAATGCGCCGGCCCGACCCGCATCGGCCAAAGCCAGGCCGCGCAAATGCCTGAGCACCCTGGGCACCTTATGCTGCAAATCCTCGGATACCAGCCCCGGGCCGAACAGCCGGGCCGCCTCGCCATGCACCCACACGCCGGCGGCCGCCGCGGCGAAGGCCTCCATGCCCTGGGCCATCAGGCCCGCGATCAGGCCCGCCAACACGTCGCCGGTGCCGCCCGTGGCCAATTCGGGTGGCGCATTGCCGTTGATGACGGCGCGCCCGTCGGGCGAGGCAATGACGGTATCGGCGCCTTTCAGCACCACCACCGCCCCGCTGCGCCTGGCCGCAAGGCAAGCACGTTCGAGCTTGTCGCCGCTGGCCGAAAAGATACGATTGAACTCCCCTTCGTGGGGCGTCAGGACGCACGGGCCTTGTATGGCATCGAACAAGGATGGCGGATCGGAACCGAAGACGCTGATCGCGTCGGCGTCCAATACCACCGAACGCTTGCCGGCCAAAGCCTGTAGCGCATGGCGCTTGGTTGTGTCGGATATCCCGGCTCCCGGGCCCACCACAACCGCATTGATGCGCGCGTCGGCCAAGATATCGTCCAGACCGCCTGATTCCAGCATTGGGTGCACCATGATGCTGGTCAGTGCCGTGGCGTATATGGGCCAGACCGACGCCGGCGCCGCCACCGTGACCAGCCCCGCCCCGATGCGCGCGCAAGCCTGGGCGGCAAGACGGGCCGCGCCGGTCATGATGCGGCCGCCCACCACCAGCGCATGTCCGCGCTGGTATTTATGGCCCTGCTCGCTGGGCCAGGGAAAGTCCGACAGCCAAAGGCCGGGGGCGTTCTCGAAGAAGACGGGGCCGATATCTTGCAGTACGGAAGCCGGTATGCCGATGTCGACCAGCAGCAATCGGCCGCACAAGCGCTTGCCCGGCATCAGGACATGGCCGGGCTTTTTCCGGAAGAAACTTACCGTGAGGTCGGCGGGGGCCGCAACGCCCAGGATGGCGCCGCTGCCGCCGTCCACGCCGCTGGGAACATCGACGGCGCATACGGGAATATCGCGCTGCGCCAAGGCGGCGATGAACTCGGCGGCATTGCCCGCCAACGGGCGCGACAGGCCGGCGCCGAACAAGGCGTCGACCACCAGCCCGGCGCCATCCAGCATAGCGATGGAAAGCGGCTCGACTCGCCCATCCCATTGCGCGGCATGGTGGGCGGCGTCGCCCGACACGGGTCGTTTGCCATCGAGCAAGCCCACGGTTACCGGCCAGCCCGCCTTGCGCAGATGGCGCGCCGCCACAAAGCCGTCGCCGCCGTTATTGCCCGGCCCGCAGGCAATCAGCACCGGGCGGCGGCTGAAGTGGGCCGCCACGGCCCTGGCCACCGCCGCGCCGGCCGCTTCCATCAACGCCACACCGCTGGCGCCGTGGCGGATGGCCGCCTGGTCGGCCATGGCCATTTGGCCGGGCGTAAGCAAGGCTGTGTGCGTATTCAGGCCCATGGCGCGGCTACCTTTTGATACGTATCCAGCCGTAAGGCGAAGGCGAAAATGGTGTCCATGATTATGGTATTGTGCCGCAGTAAAGCGGGAAAATCACCATGCCCTCAATCATCTCCGTATCCGGCCTGGAAAAGGTCTACGCCTCGGGCTTCCAGGCGCTCAAGAACATCAACCTTGATATCCGGCGAGGCGAGATCTTCGCCCTGCTGGGGCCGAACGGCGCCGGCAAGACGACGCTGATCAGCATCATTTGCGGCTTGGTCCGGCCCAGCGCGGGCACGGTGACAGCCGATGGACACGACATTGTCCGCGACTATCGCGCGGCCCGGTCGAAAATCGGCCTGGTGCCCCAGGAGCTCACCACCGACGCCTTCGAAACCGTCTGGGCCACGGTCAGCTTCAGCCGGGGCCTGTTCGGCAAGCCGGCCGACCCCGCCTACATCGAGAAAATCCTGCGCGAGCTGTCCCTGTGGGACAAGAAAGACAATACGCTGATCACGCTGTCCGGCGGCATGAAGCGGCGTGTGCTGATCGCCAAGGCGCTGTCCCATGAACCGCAAATCCTGTTTCTGGACGAACCCACCGCCGGCGTGGACGTGTCCCTGCGCAAGGAAATGTGGCAGGTGGTCAGGTCGCTGCGCGATACCGGCGTCACCGTCATCCTGACCACGCACTACATTGAAGAGGCCGAGGAAATGGCCGACCGCGTCGGCGTGATCAACCACGGCCAGATCGTCCTGGTGGAAAACAAGGCCGAACTCATGCGCAAGCTGGGCAAGAAGCAGTTGACCCTGCAATTGCCGCAGCCCCTGTCCGAGCTGCCTGCGGCGCTCGCGCCCTATCAGTTGGAACTCGCCGCCGAAGGCAGCGAAATCGTCTACACCTACGATACGCAGCGTCCCCACAACGACATCGCCGAACTGTTCAAGGAACTGGGACGGGCCGGCATCGTATTCAAGGACCTGCAAACCAAGCAAAGCTCGCTGGAAGAAATTTTCGTGCAGCTGGTACGGAGCCCCTCCTGATGAACCTCCATGCAATCCGCGCCATCTATCTCTTTGAAATGGCCCGCACCTGGCGCACGCTGCTGCAGAGCATCATCGCCCCGGTCATTTCGACCTCGCTGTATTTCGTGGTGTTCGGCGCCGCCATCGGCAACCGCATCACGGAGATCAACGGCATCAGCTACGGCGCTTTCATCGTGCCCGGGCTGATCATGCTGTCGCTGCTGACGCAAAGCATCTCCAATGCCTCTTTCGGCATTTATTTTCCGAAATTCACCGGCACCATTTACGAGCTGCTTTCGGCACCGGTTTCGTATTTCGAGATCACCCTGAGCTACGTGGGCGCCGCCGCCAGCAAATCCATCATATTGGCCGCCATCATCCTGCTGACGGCCGGCTTCTTCGTCCCATTGAAAATCGACCACCCCATGTGGATGCTGCTCTTCCTGGTGCTGACCTCGATCACCTTCAGCCTGTTCGGCTTCATCATCGGCATCTGGGCGGACGGCTTCGAAAAACTGCAACTGGTGCCGCTGCTGATCGTCACGCCGCTGACCTTCCTGGGCGGAAGCTTCTACTCCATCGACATGCTGCCGCCCTTCTGGCAGACGGTAACGCTCTTCAATCCCGTGGTCTATTTGATCAGCGGCTTCCGCTGGAGCTTCTACGGCATAGCCGACGTCAACGTATACCTGAGCCTGGGCACGACACTGCTGTTTCTTGCGCTATGCCTGGCCGTCGTCGCGTGGATATTCAAGTCGGGATACCGGCTGAAGAACTGAGGCGGCTCGCGCCGCCCCCTCGATAAACCGCCCGGCCCATGTACGCGGGCCTGGTTGCTAGTCGCGGAAATTATCGAATTGCAGCGGCAGGTCGACCTGGGCCTTGCGCAACAAGGCGATGGCCGCTTGCAAGTCGTCGCGCTTCTTGCCGCTGATGCGCAGCTTCTCGCCATTGATCTGTGCTTCGACCTTCATCTTGGCCGCCTTCAGCTCGGCGATCAGCTTCTTGGACACCGCCTGCTCTATACCCTGCTTGATGGTGACCTTGCGGCGCGCGCCACCCAGGTTTTCAAGCGGATCGCCGACATCCATGCAGCGCACGTCTATGCTGCGGGCCGACAGACGGCCGCGCAGTATGTCCAGCATCTGATTGAGCTGGAAGACGCTGGGTGCCGATTGCGTGACCACGAAGCCCTCGAGTTCGAACTTGGCATCGCTGCCCTTGAAGTCGAAACGGGTGGACAGTTCGCGATTGGCCTGGTCGACCGCATTGCTCAATTCGTGCTTGTCGACTTCGGAAACGACATCGAAAGAAGGCATACGACTAAATCCTTGTTAGTGAATCTGCGGCCAGTGTACTAAAAGCCCGCCTTGTCGGCGGGCCGGACTCAATTTGCGGCGGCCGTCTCCAGCGCCTCGGCCCGCTTGCGCAGCTCGAACTTCTGGATCTTGCCCGTGGACGTCTTGGGCAGCTCGCAAAACACCACCGTGCGAGGCACTTTGAAGCCCGCCATGTGCTTCTTGCAGTGCTCGATGACGGACTCGGCCGTGACCTCGGAGCCGTCCTTGAGCTCGATGAAGGCGCAAGGCGTTTCGCCCCAGCGGGCATCGGGCCGCGCCACCACGGCGGCGGCCAGGACAGCCGGATGGCGGTACAGGACGTCTTCGACCTCGATGGAGGAAATATTCTCGCCGCCCGAAATAATGATGTCCTTGCTGCGGTCCTTGATCTTCACGTAGCCGTCGGGATCCATCACGGCCAGGTCGCCGCTGTGGAACCAGCCCCCCGCCAGCGCCTCCTGCGTGGCCTTGGCGTTCTTCAGATAGCCCTTCATGGTGATATTGCCGCGGAACATGATCTCGCCCATGGTCTGGCCGTCGGCCGGCACAGGCCGCATGGTCTCGGGGTCCATCACGGTAATGCCGCGTTCCAGGTGGTAGGTGACCCCCTGACGCGCATTCAGTCGGGCGCGCTCGCCGATGTCCAGGTCATCCCAGGCTTCGTGCTTGGCGCAAACCGTGGCCGGGCCGTAGACTTCGGTCAGTCCGTAGACATGCAGCAGGTCGAAGCCCATGCGCTCCATGCCTTCTATCATGGAGGCCGGCGGCGCGGCGCCCGCCACCATGGCCTTGATGCCTGGCGGCACGCCCTGCTTCATGCTGTCCGGGGCATTGACCAGCAGGCTGTGCACGATGGGCGCGCCGCAATAATGCGTAACGCCGTGCTCGCGCATGAAGTCGAAAATGGTTTGCGCATCGATCTTGCGCAGGCAGACGTTGACGCCGGCTCGCGCCGCCACCGCCCAGGGGAAGCACCAGCCGTTGCAATGGAACATGGGCAAGGTCCAAAGGTAGACCGCATGCTTGGGCATGTCCCATTCCAGGATGTTGGAAATGGCGGCTGCGGCAGCCCCGCGATGATGGTAGACCACGCCCTTGGGATTGCCCGTGGTCCCGCTGGTGTAGTTCAGGGCAATGGCGTCCCATTCATCGGCGGGCAGCTCCCAATCGAATTCGGGATCGCCACCGGCCAGGAAAGCTTCGTATTCCTGCTCGCCTATGGGCTGGTTGGCACCCGTATATAGCGGGTCGGCGACGTCGATGACGCGGATGGGCGCCGTGGATTTGCGCAAGGCCAGCGCACGGCTCATGACCGGGGCGAACTCCGTATCCACGATCACCACCTTGGCTTCTCCATGATCCAGCATGAAGGCCACCATCTGCGGGTCCAGGCGGGTGTTCAAGGCATTCAGGACCGCGCCCAGCATGGGAATGCCGAAGTGCGCCTCGACCATGGGTGGGGTGTTGGGCAACATGACCGCCACCGTGTCGCCCTTGCCTATGCCGCTGCGCGCCAGCGCGCTGGCCAGCCTGCGGC